>CAZBBV010000260.1:0-3366 GCA_964490025.1 uncultured Cryomorphaceae bacterium
CTCCACGGGGAGCTCTTTTTCCTCGTCTTACATGCTGCGTTACCCTGAGGTGGTGGAGCATGCCGACAGCGTGAAGTTCGTTGATTTAGTGCCCTTGCTCTACCTGCCATTCGATAGTGTAGCATTGGAAAGTCGCCGTTTTGCCTACCATTATCCTTATCCCGGTCATCAGGTTTTGGAATACAATTTTCTGGCGCCTTCGGGTTTTCAATTTTCCGAATCGAATGAAGGCATGTGGCAAATGGACCTGGATGGCATAGGTAGCCTGCAGATGGAAATATCAGGTAGCGGCAGTGAGACCCTGCTTCGCTTGCATCTTTTTGTGGAGAAAGAGAAGTTCAGCCCCGCCGAGTTGTTGCAGTTCAATGCCTTGCACGTCTACTACCGTCAAGTCGTCCAAAAAAAGCTCGTGCTGCAGCGCCAATAGGCCTATCTTTGCCGCATGGCACACAAGGCAGGTTTTGTAAACATTATCGGAAATCCGAACGTAGGAAAGAGCACACTCACCAATGCTTTGGTGGGAGAGCGCCTGAGCATCATCACCGCCAAGGCGCAAACCACGCGTCACCGCATTTTTGCCATCCTCAACGAGCCCGATTTCCAGATGGTGATCAGCGACACACCGGGCATTATCCGACCGGCCTACAAACTGCAAGAGGGCATGATGAGTGCGGTGGCCGAAGTGTTTCAAGATGCGGACATCTTCCTCTACGTAACCGAGCCCAATGACCCGCCGATAAAAGACGAACGCTACCTGGAGAAACTCCAAAAGGTGGACACGCCGCTTATCATAGTGCTGAACAAAATAGACACCACCGATCAAGACAAAATTGTGGCCCGTGTTGAGCAATTGGGGCAGGATTTCCCTAAGGCGGACATCATCCCCATTTCGGCGCTCAACAACTTCGGAGTTGATCAGTTGAAGACACTTATTCTAAAACTGTTGCCGGAGTCGCCGCCCTATTTCGACAAAGACACCATCACCGACCGCTCCGAGCGCTTTTTCATTAGCGAAATAGTGCGGGAGAAAATTTTGGAGACCTACGACAAGGAAATTCCTTATTCCGTGGAGGTACTTGTGGATGAATTCAAAGTGGAGCCTACCATCACAAAAATAGAGGCCAGCATCATAGTGAGCCGCGAGAGCCAGAAGGGCATCATCATTGGCCACAAAGGGAAGAACCTGACCAAAGTGGGCACCGCAGCCCGCAAGGACATAGAGCAGTTTCTGGACACCAAGGTGTTCATCAACCTGCATGTGAAAGTGAAAAAGAACTGGCGCGAGAGCGATACCTGGCTCAAACGCTTCGGTTACAAGAACTAATCAACTGCGAAAGCGTAATTTCGCCACCCAGAAAAATAAGTCATGAGCAATATAGTAGCCATAGTTGGCCGTCCGAATGTTGGAAAAAGTACCCTGTTCAACCGATTGGTGCAGCGCCGTGAGGCCATAGTCGACGAAATTTCGGGCGTAACCCGCGACCGTCATTACGGTCGTAGCGACTGGAACGGAAAGGAATTTTCCATTATTGACACCGGAGGCTATGTGGTAGGCTCGGACGATATTTTTGAAGAAGAAATTCGCCGTCAGGTGCAGTTGGCCATTGATGAGGCCGATAAAATCCTCTTTGTGGTGGATGTGGAAACGGGCCTTACCGACCTGGATGTGGCCGTGGCCAGCATTCTGAGAAAGCAGAAGAAACCTTACCTACTGGTGGTGAACAAAGTGGACAACAACCAACGCATTGCTGAGGCCGTCGATTTTTACCAACTCGGATTGGGTGAATATTTCTGCATCTCGTCTATGAACGGTAGCGGTACCGGCGAGCTGCTGGATGAGGTGGTGAAAGACTTTGCGGATATTGAGCTAGTTGAAGCGGAAGTTTTGCCAAAAATTACCATTGTAGGTCGCCCCAATGTGGGAAAAAGCACCCTGACCAATGCCTTGCTGGGCGAGGACCGCACCATAGTGACCGACATTGCCGGCACCACCCGCGACACCATTAAAACCATTTACAACCAGTTCAATTTCCGATTCGAACTGATAGACACTGCCGGGGTGCGCAAGAAAGCCAAAGTGCACGAGGACCTGGAATTTTACTCGGTGATGCGCAGCATTCGAGCCATTGAAAGTAGCGACGTATGCCTGATCGTGATAGACGGCACCCAAGGTTTCGAAGCTCAGGACATGAACATTTTCCACCTGGCGGAGAAAAACAGAAAAGGCATTGTGGTGCTGGTGAACAAATGGGACCTGGTGGAGAAAGACCACAAGACTTCTAAGGCTTTCGAGCAGGCCATCCGCGAAAAGACCAAGCCTTTCACCGATTACCCGATTATTTTCATCTCAGCGCTCAACAAGCAAAGGATTTTCCAGGCCATTGAAACCGCAATGGCGGTGTACGAACGCCGCAGCAAGCGCATCAGCACTTCGAAACTGAACGACCACCTACTGCCGATTATCGAAAACACGCCGCCGCCAGCCACCAAGGGCAAGTATGTGAAGATCAAATACATCACGCAGTTGCCCACACCCACACCGCAGTTTGCCTTTTTCTGCAACCTACCGCAGTACGTGAAAGAACCCTACCAGCGCTTCATGGAAAACCAGTTGCGCGACGGCTTCAACTTTAGCGGCGTGCCCATTCAGGTCTATTTCAGGAAGAAGTAATTTTTCGGAATGGGCAAATGTCATTGCCCGGAAATTATTCTTAAGGCAACTTCGTTTCCGATAAAATTTAGCTACTTAGCCGTATGAAAAGAAGAATAGCCATCAACGGTTTTGGCCGCATTGGCCGCCTCAGCCTGAAGTTTTTATTGGAACATGAACAAGTGGAAGTGGTAGCGGTAAACGACCTGGCCGACAACGACACGCTCATACACCTACTGAAATACGATTCCATCCACGGACGCTTTCCCTATCCGGTGGAAGCCACCGCCAAAGGCATGCGCATCAATGGCCACGAGATAGTGATGACCGCCGAGCGCAACCCCGAGCTATTGCCCTGGAAAGAACTTAATGTGGACCTGGTGCTGGAATGCACCGGCATTTTCCGCTCAGCAGATAAATTGCAAATGCATCTGACTGCCGGAGCTAAAAAAGTAATCCTCTCCGCCCCTGCGAAGGGAGAGATGAAGACCGTGGTGCTGGGCGTGAACGACGAAATTCTGGATGCTGACGACGTATTTGTTTCGAATGCCTCTTGTACCACCAACTGCCTCGCGCCCATGGCCAAGGTGCTTGAGGAAAATTTCGGCATTGTGAAGGGATACATGACCACCGTGCATGCCTACACCGCCGACCAAAATCTGCAAGACGCCCCGCACAAAGACCTGCGACGCGCGCGCGCGGCAGCGCTAAGCATT
>CAZBBV010000261.1:0-3363 GCA_964490025.1 uncultured Cryomorphaceae bacterium
CATCTGAAAATGGCACAAGGGGTTCGAATGGAAAATGGTCTGTTATGGAAATGGCCATGCACATCACCGCATCATAGCCAATGCCATGCGGCCTGAGGGTTTTTTTAACGTATTGAATGATCTCATGATCGCGGTAAGGCCCGAAGTGCTGCTCAATGCTTTCTACATACTTCGGAAATCTTCGGGCGCTGTATTCCTGGCACTCAGCCAGGCGGAATACGATACTGAGCAATTCGACGCGTTCATCCACTTTTGGTGCCGCCAGCAGTTCCACATTTTGTCCAAAGGCATGAACACCAAAACAAAAAATCACCACACCAATCAGATGTTTCATTTTTATGGGGTTTTAGGGTATGAGCTTGTTCAACAATTAAGCTCAAGAAAGCAGACTAAAATTATTGTATCAGACCGATTTAGAAAAACAGACAAGTTTTTTTACACGTGCGTTGTCCGTAGCTCAATATTTATCGCTGAATCACCAAACGGAAAGTCCGGATATCGTTTGTCTTGGCCACAAAGCTATATACGCCGGGAGCTAAATCTGAGATGTCAATACTTCGCGCAGCCTTTCTCTTCCAAATCACTTGCCCGAGGGCGTTGTAGAGGCTCATTTCCCAGTCGCTGCCCCAAGCGGCAGGCCATTCCACATACACCATTTGCGAGGCAGGGTTGGGATAGAGGCGCAGGCTTTCTTCCGCTTCGTCCAGTCCTATGCCAAACACCTCGAAGGGCGCAGAATAGCGCTTACAGCCGAAGCTATTGGTGAGCTCAATGGTGTAAAGCCCGGGAGCGGTGGTCTGGTACTGCTGGCTATTGGCACCCGGAATGGCTTGTCCGTTCAAGTACCATTGGTATTGGTAAAAGCCCCAGTTGCAAATCAGGTAGTCGTTCACCTTGCTGATGAGTGGCAACGGCGGATTCGGGTAAACGGTGATCTGACTGAAAGCCTGTGCTGCGCAGCCGTTGGCATCTTGGTAGGCATAGCTCACTTGGTGGTTTCCTGCGCCGGCGTTCTGGGGATAAAAAGAGTTGTTCGCCCAGCCCGTGCCACTGTATGCGCCGCCGGCAGGGGTGCCTTCGGTGGGTGTGTAGGGACTGTCCAGTTCACAGAAAGCAGGGAAAATATCTAGATGCGTTGGTGGTAGCGCAAAAACCTCCGCCACTTGCTGAATGCTGTTGGTGCAGCCTATCGAGTTCACAAAGGTGTAGGTAAGCGTGTGTTGGCCAATACCTGCATTGGCGGGGTAAAACACATTGCCAATTACCCCCGGTCCGCTGTAGTTGCCGTTGGCAGGCGTGGCACCACTCAAGGCCACAGGGCCTGTGCCAATGCACACTTGTGGCGCATTGCTCCAACTTACGGTGGGCAGTGCCACCACTTGAATGGTTGCGTAAGCGGTGTCGGTGCAACCATTTCCATCCAAAATAAAATAGCCAATGCTGTGTGTGCCCACTCCGGCGGTGGGTGGCGAAAAGCTACCATTGATTACGCCTGTGCCAAAGTAGGTTCCACCCGCTGGAAGGCCGTTGTTGAGCACCACGGCAAATTGGCTAACACACACGGGCGGGTAGCTGCTCAGGGTTACGTTTACCGCATTGTTCACCACGATTTGGATAGTAGTGCTTGCCGCACAGCCGCTGCTGTTCGTGTAGCTGTAGGTCACGTTGTGCTGTCCGGGTCCTGCTTGTGTGGTGTTGAAAATGCCATTGCTCACAAAAGGTCCTGAATAAGTGCCACCAACAGGACTACCACCACTCAGCGTGATAGGTTGATCGTTGGCACAAAGCGGCGCAATGGGGCTGTGGCTTACCAAAGGCAGGGGCAAAACTGTGATGGTGAAGGTAGCCGAACTGCTGCATCCGCTGGGGTTGGTGTAGCTGTAGCTCACGGTGTGCGTGCCTACGCCGGCGGTTTGGGGGTAAAATACATTTCCACTTATTCCGGGGCCTGTGTAGGTGCCACCTCCGGGAGCGGCATTTTGGAGCACTACCGGCACATGGTCGAGGCAATAATCGGGTGAGGGTGCTATGCTGAGTACGGGATTGGCGAATACCGTGATGCTTTGTGTGGATACATTGGTGCAGCCCTGCGCATTGGTCACGGTATATTGGATGCTGTGCGTTCCAATGCCCGCACTGTCGGCAATGAATTGCCCATTGACCACCCCCGGTCCGCTATACGTCCCTCCTGAAGGAGAGGCTTGGTTGAGCGCCAGCGGCGCGGCACCAAGACAGAGATTCGTCAATGCCGGAAAACTGATGTTGGGCAAAGGGTGCACGGTGATGTTGGTGGATATGCTGTTGGTGCAACCGTTGGCCGCTGTGTATTGGTACACCAAGGTATGCACCCCCGCACCTGCCGTGGCAGGATTAAAATTTCCGCCGCTCACACCCGGGCCGCTATATGTGCCACCTGATGGGATGCCGACATTTAGGGCAAAAGCGTTGTCGTTCACACACACGGCCTGCGGCTGTTGTATGCTCAGCACCGGCTGTGCTTTAACTTCAATAAGCGTGGTGGCACTTCCCGTGCAACCATTCGAACTGGTGTAGTTGTAGCTCACCGCATGGTTTCCCACACCCGCTATAGCGGGATTGAAAGTATTGCCCGACACACCGGGGCCTGAGTAGCTGCCTCCACCCGGAGAGCCGTTTACCAAAGTAATCGGAGCAGCATTCACACAGATGGGATTCACCGAAGGCACGGTGACCGCAGGCGTAGGATACACCCACATTTGCGCAGTAGAAGTAGAGCTGCATCCGGCCACATTGGTGATGGTGTAACTCACCGTAATGATGCCCGGGGAGATGGTTGAAGGAAACAAGGTGTCGTTCACTATTCCGGGTCCGCTATAGCTGCCGCCCGTGGGAGTGCCACCGCTCAGTGCGAGTGGTCCGTCGCCTTGGCACGCACTGCCGGGAAGGCTAAGCTGTGCGGTAGGCGCGGGCAGAACCACAATTTGCCTTACCACCGAGGCGTCGCAGCCATTTACCGGATTGGTATAGGTGTAGGTAATGTTGAATGTGCCGCTTCCTGTAATGGCGGGATTAAATGAAGTACCGGTAACACCTTGTCCGCTATAGACTCCACCGGGTGGCGAGCCCACCGGAAGGGTGTAATTTCCCTGATTGGCGCACAGAGTAGGCAGGGGAGCTAGGTTCACATTGGGTGGCGCATACACCGTTACGTTTTGCGAAACAGAATAAGCGCATCCGAACTGATCGACAATGCTGTAGATAAGGGTATGTGTGCCAGGCCCCGCCACAGAAGGTTGGAAAAATCCGGTTGGCGAAAGTCCCGGGCCGGAGAAGGTGCCTCCCGTGGGGCTAATGGCGGTTATTTGAAATCCGCCGTCGTTGGCG
>CAZBBV010000262.1:0-3360 GCA_964490025.1 uncultured Cryomorphaceae bacterium
CAAACAAGCGCCCGCCAAGCGAAAGCAAGCGTCCGTTCCTCATCTCCACCGACCATTTGTTGAACAACGAAATCCTTTTCTGCAGGGCGATATCCGTAAATCCGTCGCCGTTCATGTCCTGCGGATTTTGGTACCAATAGCCGCTCACGCCAATCAAGCTTTTTGCTCTTTCACCAACTTTCAGGCGGGTGCCCAAATCCAGCGAAGCTTCTTGCCACGAACTTACATTGCTTTCCAAACTCCATTTGGGTGCTTTTTCAGGTGAAATGGTAATGATGTTGATCAATCCGCCCACCGCTTCCGAGCCGTAGAGCGTGCTGGCCGGGCCTTTCACTATTTCCACCCGCTCGATCATGGATTGCGGAATGCCCATCAGTCCGTACACCGTGCTCAGTCCGCTCACTATGGGCATGCCGTCTATCAGCACCATGGTGTAGGGCCCCTCCATGCCGTTGATGTGTATGTCGCCTGTGTTGCAAATGTTGCAATTCACCTGCGGACGAACGCCATTGATGTATTGCACCGATTCGAACACCGAGGGCGAAGGCGTGGCGCATAGGAAGGCTTTCGAATACACCTCCACCGGAATGGGGCTGTCCAGCTTGGTCACCTCGCGCAGCGAACCACTCACCACCACTTCCTGCAGCAGGTCTTGCTTTTCCGTTAGTGAAATGTTTAATTCCACTTGTAGCGCTTCCTGACTTATCGCTATCAGCTCTGTTCGTTGTTCGTAGCCCATTGTAGAAAAAAACACGCGGTAGTTTCCCTGCGGAATGGCGCTTATCGTATAGTTTCCATGCGCGTCTGTGGTGCTGCCTAGCTTTGTGTTTTCCAGCCAAATTTGCACCATGGGCAAAGGACCTTGCGCGTCGCGCACTGTGCCGGATAGTTGGCCCGTGACTTCCTGCCCAAACGACAATAGCGGCAGTAGAAAGAGTAGCAATGAATTACAAAAGCGCATGCGCAAAACTAATAAGTTAGATGGTTCTAACAAATATATTTTACATACTATTAAGCAATGCGCGATTCAAATGCTTGTGCGGCCGAAAGCCATTTAATCACAACGACTTCAGCAGCATATAATAGATGGGTTCGTTGGCATTTCGTGCAGAAATCTTGAAGGTAAACGTGTCTTTCTTTCCACTCAGGTTTCCCACGTTGCAGTCGCCATAGGTATTCACGCGCACACCAGCAGCTATTTCGCCACTTTTCGCAAATGGCACGCAGGTGTCGTATTTGTAGGGTGTTTCTCCATTCGATAGCATGATTTCCGGCTTCACATTGTTGAGTGTAAATATGATTACACCGCCCACTCTTCCTTCTTCCAACTCAACATGCACCGTTTTTTCAATCGTCCCGCCGTTGGGCCACACCTTTCCTTCTTGTACCACATATATTTTGTTCAATTCCTTTTTGGTCGCGTTCGACAATTCGGCGAATAGCACGTCGTAGTTATCTTCATAAGGTGTTGGCGGTGGGGTAGGCGGCGGTGTTCCCCTTTTCCAATAGGCCGGATGCGGATTTTCGCCTCGATAACAGGCATACACGAAGCCGCCAACATTTTCCATGGGCATATATTTATATATCGGGTCGGTGCTGATCACAAAGGTTTTCCGGTAGTTCTGCTCCGGAATCACCAGCGTGAGGCTGTCCATTGCAACGCCATTTTTCAATTGGTGAATTTCCACATAGGCATGTTCCAATGGGTCGCCCTCGTATTGGCTGTAGTAATACCTTCCTTTTCCATAGGCCGCAGACATGCCGTAATTTCCTTCAAACACCACCACTTCTTTTCCTGAAAGAGTGTAGTTGTATAAAGTGCATTCGGTGCAGTTCCAATCCCATTTTCCCGAATAGGGTTTCGAGTACACCGAAATGTTTCCTTTCACAAAGTAGCCCGAAAAGTCGTCCACATACAGCTTTTCAATTTTTGTGCATTTGCCTTTTTCAAATGTCCCTTCGGTAATCATCTTGTAGGCATAAGCGTCGGGCATGGGATGCGCCACCAGCGACTTGTCGTAAATCACCTTTCCACGACCGTGAGGCGTGTGGCCAATGAGTCCGCCCTCATAGATTTGCATGCCTTCGAAAACAATTCTGGTAGGCTTGGTCACGTCCCACACCTGAATCTTTTTGTAGGGACGCGGTTCGTACATGCAAAACTCAATAAAAGCCTGGTCGATATACTGTTGGGTGTCGTTCTCCATTTTCGGGTTTGGAATAAAGAACTGCGTTTCATCCTTTCCCCGAAACTGCTCAGAACTATATTCACTGGGTAAAGAACTGCGGTATTGCGCTTGCGTAAAAGCTGCAAAAGCAATGAGCAAGATGGTGATACGGGTAGGCATAATGAAGGGATATCAGATTGGCTATCACAAGAGTAGCTAAAAAAAGAAGCCGAAAGGGTTAGGGGAGAGCAGCTATTTTTTTTGATGGCAAGCGTGCTCAAGGCAGCCTTACTGTGAAGCCTATTGAAAACAGAGCTATAAATCTATTACAGCGCTAATAGCAAGCTTGACCTCGTTGAGCAGAACCTTATCCACTTCGCCTAGTTTACGCATCAATCTTTCTTGAGAAATGGAGCGTATTTGAAAGCAATCGGCTGCCGAAGTTTTTGAAAGACCATTATGATTGTCCGGCTCAATCCTTACCATCCAGGGTGCAAGCTCATAGTGCTCTTTCCAATCGGTTATTGGAACCACAACCTTTAATGGGAGCCTGCCGAGACTGTTGTGATTGACAATTATGGCAGGCCTTTTTTTCTGAATTTCAGCTCCCTTTGTCGGGTCTAAATCAATCAACCAAACTTCACCTTGATTCATAGAAACTATCAAAGTCGATTGATGTGAATGAAGTCAGTTCCTTGTCGGTTTGATAGTCCACTTGAAGTTCATTCACGGCCATGTCCATCTTGCTTTCCAACTCTTCTTTCTTCAGCATTTTGATGATTTCTTCAAGCACAAAGTACCTCTTCGACAAAGGCAGTCGTTGAATTTCCTGTATGATTTCCTTGGTTTGCATGGTCTTGATGAATTTGCTTAAGCGACAATGTAACACACCAGTAAATGTAGAAATTATTGACCACCGCAACTAATCGACCTTGCTTGCCCCACTCCTTAAACAAACAAGTTTTCGCGCTCCGCACGGTCCTTTGAAGAAGAAAGCCTATGTTTGAATTGAATAAAGCCCCAGTATGCGATAGAATTATGAATGTTCAACTGAGACAAATCTTCACTGTGCTAGCACAATCCAAGAAAGTAACGCTGTTTGAATTAATGCTTTTATTGGGGCATTTATCTTTCGGTCAATTGACAAGACTTTATGATGAGAATCGAGAATGGAAAAGGGAAATTCAAGCAT
>CAZBBV010000263.1:0-3351 GCA_964490025.1 uncultured Cryomorphaceae bacterium
CAAAAGTTTTTGCAGCGCCCAATTGGCCGCCATTTAGCACTTCTGCGCGGTTGGCCACCACCTCGTTCACATTCATGTTGCTCTGTGTGCCGGAGCCCGTTTGCCAGATCACCAACGGAAATTCACCGTTCAGTTTTCCGGCCAGTATTTCGTCACAAACCTGTGAGATCAGGTCGCGCTTTTCGGCAGCCAGCACGCCCAAATCGCAGTTGGCATGTGCGGCGGCTTTCTTCAAATAGGCAAAAGCCTCAATGATTTCGTGGGGCATACTGGCCTCCGGGCCTATCTTAAAATTGTTGCGCGAGCGCTCGGTTTGTGCGCCCCAATAGCGATTGGCGGGTACGCTTACCTCGCCCATGGTGTCTTTTTCAATTCTGTAGTCCATTTCTTTCGTCGTTATCATGTTTATTTTACTTTTGGCTCATTCAATAAAGCCCTGAAATTATGTTTATAGGTTTCCTTCTTTTCGTCCTCATCTTTTTGATGGCCTTCTGGATGATGCTGTTTTTGGCAGGTTTCGTCCCTTATTGGATCGCGGGTTACTTTATCGACCTGGCCAACGAACGCAAGCAGGCCGCAGCAGAGAAAGCCTCAGAGTAATTCCAGCACATTGTGGGCCGGGCGACCAATCACGGCCTTCTTCCCTTTTACCACAATAGGCCTTTCTATCAATTTCGGATTCTCGGCCATGGCCAGAATAATCTCCTCGTCCGTCAATTCTTTCCCTTCGTATTCCGTTTTCCAGTCACTCTCCTTGGTACGCACCAAGTCCATAGGCCGCATGTTCAATTTCTCCAGCAACTCCTGAATCTCAGAAGGGCTGAGCAAATCGTTCATGTAAAGCACAATTTCGGCATTGGCGCCGTTGGCTTCGAGCATGGCCAGTGCCTCGCGGCTCTTTTGGCATCTGGGGTTGTGGTATATTTTCATCTCTTCTATTGATTTACTTCTTCGCCTTTTTGCCCTTCCTGCATGAGGTAGGCCTTTAGGAATTCGTCTATTTCGCCATCTAAAACGGCTTCTGCATTAGAGGTTTCGCATCCGGTGCGCACGTCCTTCACCAGCTTGTAAGGATGCAACACGTAGTTCCGTATTTGCGAACCCCATTCGATCTTTTTCTTGCCGGCTTCTATCTCAGCGCGCTTTTCCAGGCGGGCCGATAGCTCCATTTCGTAAAGCTGCGATTTCAAGAGTTGAAGCGCTTTGTCCTTGTTGCCAAACTGAGAGCGTGTCTCGGTGTTCTCAATCACAATGCCTGAAGGCTTGTGGCGTAGGCGCACGCCCGTTTCCACTTTGTTTACGTTCTGCCCACCGGCGCCACCGCTGCGGAAGGTGTCCCACTCTATGTCTCCGGGGTTGATGTTGATCTCAATGCTGTCGTCCACCAAAGGATAGACATACACCGAAACGAAGGATGTATGACGACGGGCGTTGCTATCGAATGGAGAGATGCGCACCAAGCGGTGTACGCCATTTTCGCCTTTCAGGTAGCCAAAGGCAAATTCGCCCTCGAACTCCAAGGTCACGCTTTTCACTCCGGCCACATCACCGGCCTGATAGTCGAGCTCGGTGATTTTGTAGCCTTCTTTCTCGCCCCACATGAGGTACATGCGCATGAGTATAGAGGCCCAGTCGCAGCTTTCGGTACCACCCGCTCCGGCGGTAATTTGCAGCACGGCCGACAGGGAGTCTTCTTCGGCGCTGAGCATGTTCTTAAACTCTAGGTCGTCCAGTTTCTTTTCGAAAGTGGCATATCCGGCATCAATGTCCGCCTCTGAGCCTTCGCCTGCTTCGAAAAACTCCTTGAGCACTTCCAGCTCTTCGAGAATGGAAACGAGCTCGTCGTAAGCATCCACCCACACCTTTTTGGAGCGGATGCTTTTCATCACTTTTCGTGCTTCTTTGGGGTCGTTCCAGAAGTCAGGGTCCTGACTTTTCTCCTCTTCGCCGGCTATTAAAACTCTTTTTCTATCCACGTCAAAGATACCCCCGCAGCGCAGTTAGGCGCTTCGAGGCATCTTTCAATTGCTCTGTTGTTATCATGGGGGCAAATTTATCATTTATATCTCCAGCAATGGGATTCATTATGGCGATATTTGCCCCATGAATTGGACAGCTTTTCTTCCCCTCGCCATAGCCTGGTTGGTGTATTACAGCCTGCACAGCGCCTTGCTCAACGAAAAGATTCAAGAAAATTTATTCAGTCGGTTTCCGCAGCTCAAAGGCCGCTATCGCATTTGGTACAACGTCCTTTCGGTGGCCTTGCTAATTCCTGTGATATTTACATACTACAACACGCCCAACGACGACATTTCTGATTTCGAAAACCCCTTTCTCACCTTTATGAGTGTGCTGGTAATGAGTGGCGGACTGTACATCATGCTCAAGTCGATACAGGCACACAACATCAATGAGTTTATCGGGCTGGAAGAAGGGGGGAAAGAGGAGCTGCAAACGGAAGGACTGTACGAGCTGGTGCGGCATCCTATGTATTTTGGCATCATGCTCTTTCTCTTTGGTGCCATGATGTACAATCCTTCTTCTCGATTTTTACTCACGGCCCTCATCACAGTCATTTACATTTTTGTAGGCGCCCGTTTCGAAGAGAAAAAACTGGTAAAAAAATTCGGAAAGGCATACGAAAAATACCAGAACGAGGTGCCCATGCTCATTCCTTTCACCTAGGCCTAGCCTTGGTCGATCAGCTTTAGTAAAGTCCGGAAAGCCACGTATTTGTTGGGAAATTTCTCCGCATGCTGGCGTTGCAATTCCGCAGCATGGTTCTGCTGATAGTCATGCAAATCATCCATGCTGGCGGCCAAATACTGAATGCTGAAAGTGGTTCCCGATTCTTCGTCCACCATTACTTCTGTGAATCGGTAGTTTCGAAACTTTCCGGTGCGCATCACCTCCGGAATGTGTGTATCACGCATCCATGCCACCCACTGGTCGCGAATGTCGTTTTCCACATTTACGGTTACATTGTAAATAATCATGGCTTTATCAGGTATCGTCCGTTTTATCTCCTCGCAATGCACGATAGCGTTTGCGGGCATCCACCACATAGATGCTCCCTGGGAAGTTCATCATCAGCGATTCGTACATCTCCATTGCTTTTGCTTTGTCGCCAAGGTATTCTTCGTACAATTTTCCCAACTCGTAGTAAGCGTCATCACCGGTTAGCTCCCAACTGTAGTTGTCTACAATGCGCTGGTAGGCAGCGGCGGCGGCAGTGAAGTCGCGGCGACTCACATGCACTTTTGCCCGCAAGAAAATGGATTCGTCGATTATGCCGTGCCAGCCAAAATCACTTTCCAAACTATCGAGCACCTGCATGGCTTCTTCGAAGCG
>CAZBBV010000264.1:0-3349 GCA_964490025.1 uncultured Cryomorphaceae bacterium
GGGTTTCTTCATGTTTTCATTTCCGTCCCGGGGCTTGGGGTCTGTCCCGCAACTCTCGGAGCATTTCTACCTTAAATCGTTCTTCGGCCGCGTAGAACCTAGCCACCTTTTCCATGGACAACACCTTTTTGAATCGTTCGTAGTACTTCTTTTCAATCTCCAGCAATTTGCCTTGGTTCGCGAAGCGGGTAGTCATCATTTTTTCAATCTCCGTATCGCCCAGTGTGGTGCCCGATTTCCGAGCATCCATCACTAGCCGGAAATTGTCCATTTGCTCCTTTCTAATCACCTCCATTTCAGCCTGATATTCGTTGTAAACAGGCCAAAATTTCTGCGCTTCTTCGGTATTCAACTCAAGCTCATTGGCAATAAATGATACTTTTTTGGCTTGCATCTCATCCTTGCTCATGTTGTGCCTTTTGTCGGGCTGTGCAAAGGCTGTCGTAATCGCAATAAGGGTTATACCCAATGTCATCCACTTTTTCATCTTGTTCATTTTTTTTTAATAGTTATAAAAATCATCTTCATCAATCCCTGATTCAATCAGCAATTCCAATGCTTCAGTGCTACTGGATTCGCTAGGAACTAGCTCACTATAATACTCATAGATCAGATAGTCGCTCATTTGCAAGGCCATCATTTCCAGTTGATGGTCTGTTAGCAGTTGTTCTGTTTCTTGCTTTTCGAAGCTTGGCAGTAGTAAAGAACCGAATAGAAAAACCGCAGCCACACTGCTCCATGCCCAAGGGCGGAAACGAATCACTTTAACCTGCCTCGGGTATTTGCCGGGTATTTCATATAGCTTTTCGTTCAACTTTTCGAAATAGCCTTCGGGCGTCTTTTGTGCCGGTCTTTTCAATTCAAACTTTTCGTTCATGCTGCTCTGACTGTTCATTCCTCTATAAGTTTAATGAGCGTACATACTTTTCGATTTTTCTCACTGCGTGGTGGTAAGAGGCCTTCAATGCGCCTTCTGAAGTGCCCGTTATTCTCGACATCTCTTCATATTTCATTTCTTCGAAGTATTTCATCACAAACACCGCCCGTTGTTTTTCCGGGAGCAGGTCCATGGCTTTGTTTAGCATTTCAGTAATGGTTGCTCCATCTGTGCCTTCGTGTTCGCTTGTTTTGGATTGTAATTCGCTTTGCTGAATGTCGTCATAGCGAATGATGGTCTGCTTTTTCTTTCTATTTAAAAATGTAATAGCCTCGTTTGTGGCTATTCTGTAAAGCCAAGTGTACAGCCTGCTTTCGCCCCTGAATTGGTCAATGTTTTTCCACACTTTTATAAAGACCGTCTGCACCACGTCGTCCGCATCTTCGTGGGCATTGAGGATGGATCGGATGTGCCAATAGAGTGGCTCACTGGTTTGCTGCACCAATAGTCGATAACCTCGTTCAGTTTCCTGCGGGTTGGCAATCAGTTGGAGAATTTCTTTCTCTTTTTCTTCCGAGATTATCATGCAGCAATTAGTAAACCTGCATGTGTGGCGCTTATTTGCGCGCTAGCACCCTGCGTACAGCCTCCTTGATGTTTTCGGCGTTGAGGCCGTATTTTTCCATGAGCTGTTCCGGAGTGCCGCTTTCGCCGAACGAATCGTCAACAGCCACATATTCCTGAGGAACGGGGTAGGTGCGGGCAAGCAATTGCGCTACACTATCACCCAGTCCGCCATTCATCTGGTGCTCTTCAGCGCTCACCACACATTTGGTTTTCATTACAGAGGCTATGACCGCCGCACTGTCCAAAGGTTTAATGGTGTGAATATTTATTAAATCCACGCTTATTCCTTCAGCGCTTAGTGCCTCAGCAGCCTGAATGGCTTCCCACACCAAGTGGCCGGTGGCAACAATGGTCACGTCGGTTCCGGACATTAATTGCACTGCCTTGCCAATTTCAAATTCTTGATCGACAGGCGTGAAATTGGCCACTTTGGGTCTACCAAAACGCAGGTACACCGGACCATCATAATCGGCAATGGCCATAGTAGCGGCCTTGGTTTGGTTGAAATCGCAAGGATTGATTACCACCATCCCGGGGAGCATTTTCATCAAGCCCAAGTCTTCTAAAATCTGGTGCGTGGCGCCATCTTCACCTAAGGTAAGTCCGGCGTGGCTGGCGCATATTTTTACATTCTTTCCGCTGTAGGCAATGCTCTGGCGAATCTGATCGTACACCCTTCCTGTGCTAAAATTGGCAAAGGTTCCGGTAAATGGAATTTTTCCACCAATGGTTAAGCCGGCTGCTATGCCCATCATATTGGCTTCGGCTATACCCACTTGAATAAAGCGCTCAGGAAACTCCTTTTCGAAAGCGTCCATTTTAAGCGAGCCTGTAAGGTCGGCACACAAGGCCACTACATTTTCATTCTTTCTACCCAATTCCAAAAGGCCTTCGCCAAATCCCGAACGGGTGTCTTTGCTTCCTTGGTTTACAAACTTTTGCATTAGTTATTCAGGTTTACAGCGGTGCTGCCGCCGGAGGTGATGTTAAATTTCTTTTCAATGGTGTATAGACTTTGCTTCGAACTGGCCGGACGAAACACAATGCGGTATTGACCGGGTTGTAGGTAAATGTTGTGGTTTGTGCCTGTTTCCGGCAAGTTGATGACCCATTCCAGTTGGTTGTCTCTCTCCACGAATATGGACCCGAACCCGGCTACTTTAAGACTAATGGATGCCAAACCGGGAGCGGGAATTTCTATCTTGGTGTTCGTGCTTTGGTCTATTTTCACATTGTTCTCGTAATAGCGAGGCAGGGTAAGTATTTCCAGGTCGTATTTTCCAACTATGTACTTATGCATTCTATTGAAATCCTGCACATTGAGTGTTCGCTCGTAGCCGGCCTTTCGTACAATGCATTTCAATTCTTTATTCGGACTTAGCCCTGAAACCTTAAGTTCCAAGGTGCCTTGGGGCGCATCTAGCGCAATCACGTTGTGTGTGCCGGGAATTATTTGTACTCCCGTTTTTTCCACCGGTGGTGTGGTGTGTACCACCAGTCGGTAGGTTATTAACGGATCGAGGATTAAGGTATCCGGATTGCCTCGGTGGTTGATGGTGTGTATGTAGTTGTATTTAATAAAACCGGTGAGCTCGTCATAAAAGGTCATGTTCACATTGGTTTCCGTGGGAAGGCCTTTGATGTCGAGCAAGTTCACTTGCGCTGTGGTGTTGTTCAAGGCTTGCGAAATCACAATGCCCAAAATGGTTTGAAAGCTTTGTTCGTTCGTGGCGTCGAAGTAGGTACCCACGCATTCGAAACTCGATCGGAAATTTTCATCCAAGCCGATACCTATTACAAATGGCTTCAGGATTATGCCGCGTTCTTGCAGCATGCGCGACACCG
>CAZBBV010000265.1:0-3342 GCA_964490025.1 uncultured Cryomorphaceae bacterium
CAACTCGCCACCAATGGGATCATTGAAACGCAGGTGCGTTCCCGAAGGATCGCCGTTGCGCGCATTAAAATTGCTTACATCAAAACCTTGCCCGGTACCTCCTGCAAAATCAATTGCGCTGATGCCTCCTGCAATATGGGTAATAGAGCCGCCGGTCACCAAAGCAGTGTTCGGCGTCAGCAAGTTGGTCAACGAACTGTTGTCGTTAAAGTTCCAGTAGTGTACCAGTGTTTGCGAATGGGCAAAGACAGCTGCTACGGAAAACAAGAAAGCGAGTACATTCTTTTTCATGGGTGCTTTTTATGGGGTTTAATCGATTGCAAAGCACTCCTACCTATGTTGGGAAAGCGTTAAGTCCGCTTTATTCAATCAATAGATAATGATTAAAAATATAAGCGAGGGGTTACTAAATTGTCAACGGCGGGTAAACTCCATACTTCCCAAATTCACTAGCCATTCAGGACCAAATACTTAATGTTTTTCTTCTCCCAATTCCCCTTTTTTATGTGCGCTATTTTGCCAAAACGAAAAAAGGCTGCCCATTTTAGGACAGCCTTCTTGATCATTTTGTGTAGTGTCTTTTAGTTGTAGATCAAATCAAATCGATCCAGGTTCATCACCTTGGTCCATGCGGCTACAAAGTCGCGCACGAATTTCTCTTTGGCGTCATTTTGCGCATACACCTCCGCAAGTGCTCTCAACTCTGAGTTTGATCCGAAAATCAGATCGGCACGGGTGGCGCGGTATTTCACGGCGCCGGTTGTGCGGTCTTTGCCTTCAAACACTTCTTTCTTGTCGTCAATGGCTTTCCACTCGGTGCTCATGTCCAGCAAGTACACAAAGAAGTCGTTCGTGAGCATGTCTTTATTGCTTGAGAAAATACCCAGATTTGAGCCGTCAAAATTAGCATTCAGGCTGCGCATTCCGCCCACCAGCACAGTCATTTCAGGTGCGGTAAGGGTGAGCAGTTGCGCTTTGTCCACCAGCAATTCTTCGGTAGAAATGGTGTACTGCGTTTTGAGGTAGTTACGGAAACCGTCGGCCATAGGCTCAAGCACAGCAAAGGAGTTTAAATCTGTTTGCGCTTGGGTAGCATCCGTGCGACCGGGAGTGAATGGCACCTTGATCGGGTATCCGGCATTGGCGGCAGCTTTTTCAATGGCTACTACGCCGCCCAATACGATCAGGTCGGCCATGGACACTTTGCGCCCTGAAGCTCCTTCGTTGAATTTCTTCTGAATGCCTTCATACACGACCAAAACCTTTTTCAATTGGGTCGGATTGTTCACCTCCCAATTTACCTGAGGTTCCAAACGAATGCGCGCGCCATTGGCACCCCCACGACGGTCGGATCCGCGGTAGGTAGAGGCCGAAGCCCAAGCGGTAGTCACCATTTCGCTGATGGTAAGTCCTGAACCCTCAATCATCTTTTTCAAGCTGGCAATGTCTTGGTCGTTGATGGTTTTGTAATCTGCTTTCGGAATGGGGTCTTGCCAAATCAAGTCTTCGGTAGGCGCCTCAGGACCAAGATAGGTGCTGCGCGGACCCATGTCGCGGTGCGTTAGCTTGAACCAAGCACGAGCGAAGGCTTCGTCGAACAATTCAGGATTTTCATAAAACCTGCGTGAGATCTTCTCGTATTCCGGATCGAAGCGCAACGAAAGGTCGGTGGTGAGCATGGTAGGCTTGTGCGTTTTGTCAGGGTCGAAGGCATCAGGCACCATCATCTTCGGGTCTTTGGCCACCCACTGGTGCGCGCCTGCGGGACTCTTCGTTAGCTCCCATTCGTTTTCAAAAAGGTTAAAGAAGAACAAATGACTCCATTTGCTCGGCGTTGAGGTCCAAATAACTTCCAACCCTGAGGTGATGGCATCCGGCCCTTTGCCCGTTTTGTAATCGCTTTTCCAACCAAATCCTTGCTCTTCAATTGGCGCGGCTTCGGGCTCAGGGCCCACATGGCTTGCAGGACCTGCGCCATGGGTTTTTCCGAGGGTGTGTCCACCCGCAATCAAGGCTACTGTTTCTTCGTCGTTCATGCCCATACGGCCAAAGGTTTCGCGGATGTCCTTGGCGGCAAGTACGGGATCAGGATTGCCATTTGGTCCTTCCGGGTTCACGTATATCAAACCCATTTGCACGGCAGCCAACGGATTTTCAAGCTCACGATCGCCGCTGTATCGCTTGTCGTCCAGCCATTTGCCTTCTGAGCCCCAATACACGTCGAGTTCAGGCTCGTACACGTCCTCACGACCACCTGCAAAACCAAAGGTCTTGAAGCCCATGTCTTCCAGGGCCACATTTCCGGTAAGGATCATCAGGTCGGCCCACGATATTTTGTTGCCGTATTTCTGCTTCACAGGCCAGAGTAGTCTGCGCGCTTTGTCGAGGTTGGCATTGTCGGGCCAGCTATTGAGCGGCGCAAAGCGCTGCTGTCCGCTGCGCGAACCACCGCGGCCGTCGCCTGTACGGTAGGTGCCCGCACTGTGCCACGCCATGCGGATGAAAAGCCCGCCGTAGTGGCCATAGTCTGCCGGCCACCAGTCTTGCGAGTTGGTGAGCACCGCGCGGATGTCTTCTTTTAAGGCGTTGTAGTCGAGGCTACTGAATTCTTTCGCATAGTCGAAATCAGTCCCCAATGGGTTGGTTAGTTCCGAGTTTTGGCGCAGAATGCTCAAGTTGAGCTGGTTCGGCCACCAGTCGCTGTTGCTTGCTGCTCTTTTGTTCATGTTGCTCATTTTAGTGGCTCCTGTTTCACCGTCGGTGTAGGTTTCCGGTTCCTTGTTGCCTTGGCATGAGTTGATGCTGACTCCCAGCGCCAACATCACGCTAAACAGTAGAATTTTCTTCATAGTTATTTGCTTAAAAAGTGGTTAGTTGTGTTGATTGATAATTTGAATGGCGAATTTAATTAGAATGTATTTTAGTGTAAGTGCTATAGTCACCGAGCGAGAGATTGAGATATAATTTCTTGTAAAAGTCAACGCCGAATTTTGACAATTGTTCAAGCGCTCGCCTCAAAATTGGGCAGGGATATTCTTTATTCCATGAATTGGAATGTGGAAGAGAGAGAAGCCAAATGAAACAAGAAAATAGCCTGCGAGAAAACCGCTACTTCTTTATTTGCTCCGAAAACTTTACCGCCATGGAGGCCCCAATTACATAGTTGTAGTCTCTTGTCCCGGCGGGACTTTCGAAAATGTTGTCTTTGCTGTTCAGCATGCGCCCTTCCAAGCGACACATGATATTTGGGGTAGGTGCATAATCCAGATTGATTGAAAATCCCAATGTCTGAAAACCATTCTATGTTTGGGTGGTAATGATCACCTCATCAGGGTCTTGAAA
>CAZBBV010000266.1:0-3340 GCA_964490025.1 uncultured Cryomorphaceae bacterium
AAATGCATTGCTAAGTCTGGTGAATCCCGGCGACGAAGTGCTCATACTGGCCCCCTATTGGGTGAGCTATGTGGAAATGGTGAAAATGGCGGAGGGAACTCCGGTGATCCTTTCTGCCGGTGTGGAGGAAGACTATAAAGTAAATGCCGCTCAACTGCGCGGGGCACTTACCGACAAAACGCGTGTGCTTATGTTCAGCAGTCCGTGCAACCCCACCGGCTCGGTGTTTAGCCGCGAAGAACTTCTGGCCATGGCCGAGGTGCTGAACGATTTCCCGAACGTGGTTGTGATCTCAGATGAAATTTACGAACTCATCAATTTTGTGGGCAAACATGTGAGTTTTGCAAGCCTACCGGGCATGTACGAGCGCACGGTGACTGTGAACGGCATGAGCAAAGGTTTTGCTATGACCGGCTGGAGGCTGGGATACATTGGCGCACCGGAATGGATTGCCAAAGCATGTACAAAAATTCAAGGCCAATTTACCTCGGCACCCACAGGCATCTCGCAAATGGCCGCAAAGGCAGCCCTTGAAATAGATCCCGAAGAACTACACGGCATGCGCGATACCTTTCTGAAGCGCCGCGATTTGCTGCTCGATCTTCTTTCGGGCATACCCGGAATGAAGTGCAATGTGCCTGAGGGCGCCTTCTATGTTTTCCCTGACATTTCCTATTATTTCGGTAAGAGCGCCAAGGGCAAAACCATCAATACGGCCGACGACTTTTGTATGTACCTCTTGCACGAAGCCCATGTGGCCATGGTGCCGGGAGATGCTTTTGGAGCCGACAATTGTGTTCGCATCTCCTACTCTACGTCGGATGCCAACATCATTGAGGCTGCGGTTAGAATGAAAAAAGCCCTAAACGAACTTGAGTAAATCAGGCACAGAAGCTACGGAGGCTTTGTTTGAAAAAATGGCCTCGCTGCATGCCCTTGTGATAGGCGACGCCATGCTTGATGCCTACATGTGGGGCAGTATCACACGTAGTTCGCCCGAAGCACCTGTTCCTGTGGTAGATATTATCCACCGCGAAGACCGCCTAGGTGGAGCGGCCAATGTGGCGCTCAATGTGGTAGCCATGGGGGCAAAAGCCACCTTGGTCTCAGTGGTAGGAGAAGATAAATATGGAGAGAGCTTCCAGCGACTGTTGAAAGAGTCGGGTATAAAAACGAACGGCATTTTGGCCTTCCACGACCGCAAGACAACAGTAAAAACCCGCATCATAAGCGACAACAAGCATGTGCTGAGGGTGGATGAGGAAGACAGCTCCGACATCTCCACCGAAGAAGAAGTATTGGACCATGTGCGGCAGTTGCTCCTTTCAGAAAATTTTGACGTGGTCATTTTTGAAGACTACAACAAAGGATTGCTCACCAGAAAAGTAATTGAAGGCGTGATAGCATTGTGTCGCGAAAAAGGAATTCCCACCGCGGTGGACCCAAAAAAGAAGAACTTTTTATCGTATGCCGGTTGCACGCTCTTTAAGCCCAACCGCAAAGAAATGGAAGAAGGGTTAGGCATCTCAGTTCAAATAACGAAGGAGGGATTGCATGATGCGGTAGAGCAACTTCAAGCACGAATGCGCTGCGAAGCAGTGCTGCTAACACTTTCGGAGCACGGAGTGTATTTCGAAAACGAATCAATGCGTCAGCATTTACCGGCATTTCCGCGAAATATTATCGACGTATCAGGCGCCGGAGATACGGTTATCGCTTTGGCAGCCCTGGCGCTGGCATCAAATTGTTCACCCGAATGGATAGCACGAATTGCTAATTTAGCCGGAGGACAAGTGTGCGAAAAAGTAGGGGTAGTGACTGTTGACCGAGCATTGCTTAAGGAAGAATTTACCAAATTAATCGCCTGAAAAGGCAACTTGCATGTCGTTAAATTCCTGGAGGGAAAGAATTAACATCAGCATCTACGGAAGCAAGGATTCTGTATTGAGCTGGCTGAAGGCTTCGTCCATCTTTGTCTCCCTTACTGCTATTTCGGCCCTTATTTTTTACCATGGTTTTTTCTTGGAAGAAGGCACCAAGCGTAGCCTAATCATGATCCTTCATCTCAGCTTTGCGTTTTATGTGATCAAATATTTTCTGGGCTTCTTTTACAGCTTTCAGCCGCTTAGCTATTTGCGAAACTCTTGGTTCGAAGGCCTGTTGATGCTTTTTATCTTTATTGATTTCATTGGCTTATTGGCTTTCGACTTCAGAATTGTGAAAGCCCTTGGCACCAACTTGGGCATGGAGAACCTGACCTCGTTTTACGACCTCTTCATACAGCTTTATGTGCTGATAATAGTGGTGATTGAGATTTCGAGAGCCTCCGGCATTTTTGGTCGGCTGGCCATCTCCCCACCCATGATCATGATGTGGTCTTTCCTCATCCTCATTTCTATTGGTTGCAGTCTGCTGATGCTTCCGGCCATGACTGCTGCGGGAGAAAGCATGTCTTTCATCAATGCCCTTTTTACTGCTGCCAGCGCAGCCTGTGTAACCGGTCTAACAGTAGTGGACACAGCCACCTATCTTTCCATAAAAGGCCAATTGGTGGTGATGTTTCTCTTTCAGTTGGGGGGATTAAACATTATCAGCTTTGCCACCATCATGGCCATGTTTAACAGGAAAGGTATAGGAATAAAACACCAATCTGTAATTCAAGAGAATCTCAGTGCCGAAGGGTTACTGGGGGGCAAGGGTCTCTTGCGCAGAATTTTCCTATTTAGCCTTTTTATGGAACTGATAGGCACTGCCGCGATCTACGTGAGCTGGAGTCCGCAAATGGATTTTGTTTCCGGCCCGCAGAAATTCTTCTTCTCGGTTTTTCACAGTATTTCGGCCTTTAACAATGCCGGCTTCTCGCTGCTTTCCAATGGCCTGTATGAAGAAATGGTACGCGATACTTATTTATTACACATTGTTATCGCCACGCTCATCTTCTTCGGTAGTCTTGGGTTTAGCACCATGCAAGACATTTTTAGCATCCGCAGAATGCGAGAGCGGAGCGCAAAACCATGGAAGAGCTATTCTATTCCTACCAAAATTGCGCTTTACACCTCGGTGGTCTTAGTGATCGTGGGCGCAGTGGTTTTCTTTCTGCTGGAGCGCAACCAAATTCTTGAATCGAAAAACATTGGTGAAGCCATCATTGCTTCCTTTTTTCAATCCATCACCACGCGTACTGCGGGTTTCAACACTGTGGATATCGGGGCATTGAGCCACAGCACCTTGTTGTTCATGATGTTCCTGATGTTTATCGGTGCCAGTTCGGGATCTACCGGGGGGGGTATCAAAACTTCTACGTTTGCGGTGATTTTCGCCACCGCCTTCAGCACCATTA
>CAZBBV010000267.1:0-1583 GCA_964490025.1 uncultured Cryomorphaceae bacterium
TGCAACTGCTCGTAGTTTTCGTATTGGGCCACACTTCCGCCCAATTGAATTCGGGAAAAGGCACCCGACAAGGGATACCAATTGTAGCGCAGCATGGCTTGTCCCACCACACGATTGGAACCGAAGGCATACATGGGCAGAATGGCGTATTCGAAATCTTGTGGCAGAAACATGGGACTGAACAAGCCCACACCCAGCATAAAGCCGTCGGCGGCATTACTTCCCAGAATGGGGGAAATGTACATTCGGTTGTTGGAGGTGGCTAAACCCAGAAATGGCTTGGCAGAAGGAACCCAAGGTAAAATGGAAGGTACTTTTGCTTTGCTGAGTCCGCGGCGATAGAGCGGGATGTTTTCGTTGGGGTCAATTTCAAAAGTGGCAGCCGCCTCGCTTGAACTCATTTCAATTTTATTCTTTCCTGAAAATCCTTCATACCACTGTTCGCTGATCACTTTGCCGGAATCGTTCATGGCGGCCAAGGAAAATGGCGCTTCAACGCCCTTATTGGCCACAGAAACGCGGTATTTGTTGTCGCCTAATTTCTTCACTGACTTAATACGTACATCCACTTTGTCTGCTGAGCGGAGGCGCTGATCGAACCACCAGTCTATGTTTTTAGTCGGACCGGCTTCCTTAAGAGCCCGCTCCATCTCCGCAGGACTAGGATGCCTGAATTTCCACGTTTCGTAATAGTGTTTCATGATGCGATCGAACTCCTCTGTGCCCAAATAGGCTTCGAGGTATTTTAGTTCTACTGCCGTGCGCTTGTACACCAGTGTGCCATAGGTTTCCATGTCGTAGTCGGTGGAGTGGCTGTGCCACAGCGAGGCGTCTTTTCCTCTCCTTTTGGAGAAAAGGTAGGCCAGATGATCTAAGTTCAATTCGCCGAGCCCCAAGTCGAGCCCGCCCAGCACTGCCGACATTTCGGGATTGGAGTGGGGGTAGCGCTTTTTCATATAGCGCGCTTCATAGTAGGAGTTGAAGCCCTCGTCCATGAAGGGGTGGTCGCGTTCGTTGCTGGCCAGAATGCCATAAAACCAGTTATGACCTACTTCGTGCGCGATCACCAGATCGAGCGAGGAGGCCGAGCCGGCAACGGCTATCACGGTAATGGTGGGATATTCCATGCCGCCACCGGCCGTGAGGGCGCCATCCACCGCCGTACACACGTCGTAGGGATAGTCGCCCAGCCAAAGGGAGTAGTAATACACCGAGCTGTCCACATAGGCCACCGCGTCTTTCCAGAACTTCGTTTCGCGGCTGAAGAAAACGGCGGTTTTCACCGTGCGGCCGCTGTGTGGAAGTTTTATCTCACTCTGTTTTACATAGTAGTTCTTACCGCAAAACCACGCGAAATCGTGTGCCTGGTCTAGCTTGTAGTGCAGCGTTTTGTATGTGTCGCTGCTTTTTGGAATGCTGATGGGCGGAAAGGTATCGAGCGTGTAGGCATGGGCCGAAAGCGAATCGAGCCAACGCTGCTCGGAGGCAGTTTGCAGATTTCCGCTAGCCGCCACTTGAAAGTTTTCAGGCACAGAGATGAACACTTCGAAATCGCCAAACTCGCTGTAGAATTCGCCCATATC
>CAZBBV010000267.1:1683-3332 GCA_964490025.1 uncultured Cryomorphaceae bacterium
GCACAGAGATGAACACTTCGAAATCGCCAAACTCGCTGTAGAATTCGCCCATATCCAGGTAAGGCATGTAGTGCCACCCGTCGCGGTCGTACACCGCCGGTTTGGGATACCATTGGCAAAGCTGGTACTGTTCGCGCGAATAGCCCAGGCGAGAGAAATTGCCCGGAACCTTTACACGAAAAGGAGTTCCAATGGTGATGGTTGCACCCCGGGCCAATGGTTTTTCGAGCCAAAGCACAGCCACATCAATGGTGTCTTGGAGCAGTTCCCAACGAACATTTCCGCCATTCACTTTGAAGTCCAGACTATCGATAAATCCACGAATGGAATCGTGTGCATTGTAATATTTCCAGCCGCCGGTTCTGAATTGTGCCTTCGCGAATTCCGTTTCATTGTTTTTGTAGGCATTGGGCCACAAGTGCATGTAGATGCGGTCCAGTGCTTCGGGTGCGCGGTTGGTATATTCTATTTCAATATTTCCCTGCAGCATGTGGCGCTCGTCGTCCAGGCGCACGTTTATCGTGTAGTTTACCTCTTGCTGGAAATAAGCTTGTTGTGCGCTGGCGATTACCAGCGAACCTAGTATTAGCAGAAGTGAGAATAAAATTGGGTTTAGGGTTTTCATAAGTTATTCTTTAGGGAATACAATCTAGATTTAAGACAAGTGGAAAGAATAAAGAGTTGCTCGAAAGCAGTAGGATGAACCAAAAAATTCATCCACCTGAGTTGCTTTATTTCTTGAGCAGCATTACCGTGTCGGTGTCGAGCCTCACGAGCAGCCAACGGTAGATGCGTGGGGTATTGTCTTGGATAAAACCTTCATTGGTTGATCTTGCCCATTCCAGTTGAACCACATGAAGGGTGTCTTGCGAGCTAAAATCATTTCGGTAGGCTCGCCCATACGTCACAGCGTCCAGCCGCGGATACTGCGCCTTCAACTCACGCGATATTTGCGAGAAATAGGCGCTGTCCTGTACGTTTGAGTTTAGTTGACTTTCCAGGAACTGAATCCTTTCATCTCGTTGTTTCAATTCTTCTTTGTTTTGTACATACAACTCCTTGAAAGTTTCTGCCTTATACTCATCCATCATGCGGAGATACTCTTCGAAATTGGCGCCCGCCTGCACAACTTTGAGCTGCAATTTCCCCAGGTTGTAGTTGTATTTTTCCTTTTCCCATTCTATAACCAGCTCCTGCGGAACAGTTTTTCCCCCAGCCAAAAAGACTATGAGTTTTGGGCTTTCCTTGTCGTATTCTATAATTCTGTTTGAAATAATATTCTCATCATACTTAATGGTATCAGCTACGTAGCGGTTCACATTCCGATAAAACAGGGACTCAATGACCACCTGATAAAAAGTGTAAGAGCTGGGGACAATGGCCAGCAATAAAACGAAGGTGGTAATCCTCTTGGTTTGACGCTCAATGTTTTCATTCACAAATTCCACCTTGGGGAAGTTGAGATAACGCACACCGATAAGGGTGGCCAGGCCAATGAAGATGGAGTTGATCATGAAGAGGTATAGCGCACCCAGAAAATAATACCATTGAAAAGTGGCCAATCCGTAGCCTGCTGTACATAGCGGAGGCATTAACGCAGTGGCAATGGCCACACCGGGTATTACATTCGATTTTTCCTTTCGGCTACC
>CAZBBV010000268.1:0-3308 GCA_964490025.1 uncultured Cryomorphaceae bacterium
GTGTCGCCCATTTCCCAGAAGTTGTCCTTCTTGTTTCCCTTTAAAATTCTTGACGGGTCAATATGCTTTTTCCACAGGTCGTAGGCCTCTTGATCGAATTCCAGCCCGTCGTCTGCCGATCCTTCGAATACGGTAACATACAAGCGGTCTTTCTCCAGCTTATATTCGCTGGTGAGCAGCTCCCATGCCCAGTCTATCGCTTCTTTTTTGAAATAATCGCCAAACGACCAGTTGCCCAACATCTCGAACATGGTGTGGTGGTAGGTGTCGTGGCCCACTTCCTCCAGGTCGTTGTGCTTGCCCGACACGCGCAGGCACTTTTGCGTATCGGCCACCCGTGGAAAAGTCACTTCGCTATTGCCCAAAAACAAATCCTTGAAAGGATTCATCCCTGCGTTGGTAAACATCAAAGTAGGATCGTTCTTGATCACCATAGGCGCACTGGCCACAATCTCGTGCTCTTTGCTCTTGAAAAAATCCAAAAACTTCTGCCTTATTTCCTGAGATGTCATCATAATGTTAACGTAGAGGTAATTTGTTTATAAATGCGCCGGAGCAAATGATCAACTTTTTTCGAGAATGATAACTTTGTTTGGCCGCAATAAATGGTCATAAATCCGTTTACAAGGCTGCAAATTTAGATTTTTAACAAGCACTGATGGCCAAGGTCAAGTACTATTACGATCCAAAAACGCTTTCCTACAAGAAGATTGAAAAATCTACCAGGAACCGCATTCGCAATACGGTCACCTTTATTGTCGCCTCTGCCCTTTTTGCGCTCCTTTTCGTTTCTGTGCTTTTCTCTTATTTCGATAGCCCCAAAGAAAAGCAGCTTCGCCGCGAGTTGGACCAAATGACCATTCAATATGAGTTTTTGAACCAAAGACTCAATGAAATGACCGGCATTATGGATGAGATGCAAAAGCGTGACGACAATATCTACCGCGTTATTTTCGAGGCAGAACCTATTCCTTCGTCCATCCGAAAGGCCGGCTTTGGGGGAGTAAATCGGTATAAGGACCTAGAAGGACTTAGCAACAGCGACTTGGTAATTGAGACCACAAAAAAGATGGACATGTTGGCCAAGCAAATGGTTATCCAGTCGAAATCATTCGACGAGGTGGTGGCCTTGGTGAAGGACAAAGAGCAGATGCTTGCCGCCATACCGGCTATACAGCCAGTTTCCAATGAAGACCTTAACCGCATGGCTTCCGGATTTGGTTACCGAATTGACCCTGTGTATAAAACACCAAAATTTCATGCGGGTATGGATTTCTCTGCACCCACCGGAACGCCCATTTATGCCACCGGCGACGGTCGCGTGATGCGCAGCGGCGTAGAAACCGGTTATGGAAAATCGGTAAGGATAGACCATGGCTACGGCTACATGACCCTCTATGCCCACATGAGCAACATCACTGCAAGGCCCGGGCAGAAAGTAAAACGCGGCGACATCATAGGCTATGTGGGAAATACAGGGAAAAGTGTTGGCCCACACCTGCATTATGAAGTGCACAAAGATGGCGTTCCCATCAATCCGGTGAACTTCTATTACAACGACCTGTCGCCTGAAGAATACAGCCGAATGATAGAATTGTCGAACACCCCTACCCAATCGCTCGACTGATGACCATGAAATCGGAAATAGAAAAACTGTACTACAGCATTGGCGAGGTGGCCGAAAAGCTTCAGGTAAACGTGAGCCTCATTCGCTTTTGGGAAAAAGAGTTCAATATGCTTTCGCCTAAGAAGAATAAAAACGGAGTTCGCCTTTTTACTAATGAAGACATCCACACCCTTCAAAGCATCTATTACCTGGTAAAGGAAAAGGGCTATACGCTGGAGGGCGCTCGTAAAAAGCTGAAGGAAAACAGAATGGAAGTGGACAGAAATGCCGAAGTAGTTCGCCGGCTGAATGATGTTAAGAACACCCTTGTAGAAATTAAAAACAACCTTTAATACCCTTAATTACACATGAAAAAACTGATTTGGATTGCTATTCCCGTTGTTCTGCTGCTGTGGGCCATGGGCTCGTACAACAAAATGGTGAACCTGGAAGAAAGCGCCACAGGCCAATGGGCCAATGTGGAAAGTGCCTACCAACGCCGGGCCGACCTCATCCCCAACCTTGTAAACACAGTGAAGGGCTACGCCGCACACGAGCGCGAAGTGTTGGAAGCAGTGGTAAACGCCCGCTCAAAAGCCACCGGCGTTAATGTGGATGCCTCCAACCTTACCCCCGAGCAAATTGCCGCTTTTCAAGAGGCGCAAAACGAGCTAAGCGGTGCCCTTTCGCGCCTATTGGTGGTGGTAGAAAACTATCCCGACCTTAAGGCCAATCAAAGCTTTTTGGAATTGCAAAGCCAATTGGAAGGAACAGAAAACAGAATCAACACAGAGCGCAACCGCTTCAATGAGGCCGTGAAAGCCTACAATGCCACCATTCGTCGTTTCCCGGGCAAATTGTTCGCCTCCTTGTTCGGATTCGATCGCATGGGCTATTTCGAAGCAGCCGAAGGATCGGACGTAGCGCCAAAAGTCGAGTTCTAGTGGATATCCGCGATTTTCTGAGCGAAGAAGAAAAGCAAGTGGTGGTGCGCGCCATTGAAGAGGCCGAGCGCAACACCTCAGGCGAAATTCGCGTGCACATTGAAAACTTCCTGGAAGGAAAGGATGTGTACAAACTCGCCGTTCAGAAGTTCAACAAACTGGGCATGCACAAAACTGAGCAACGCAATGGCGTGCTCATATTCGTTGCGGTGCACGACCACAAGTTTGCCATCATTGGCGACAAAGGCATTAACGAAAAAGTGCCCGATCATTTCTGGGAAGACACCCGCAACATTATGGCCGAAGCCTTTCGGAAAGGCAACTATGCCGAAGGCCTTCGACAAGGTGTGCTGCATGCCGGGGAGCAACTCAAAGCCCATTTCCCCTACAACAGTGACGACCAAAATGAACTAAGCGACGAAATCTCTTTCGGATGAAAAAATCGCTACTGCTGATACTTGTCTTCGGACTCACGCTTATCGCCTTTGGGCAGGAATATCCGAAACCACTGGGCGGCCGCTTGGTACACGACTTTGCCGACATCCTCACACCCGATCAGGAAAGCAGGATAGAAAGGCGATTGCTCGACATCAACGACACCAGCTCTGTGGAAATTGCTGTTGTAACAGTGGCCTCGCTCAACGACATGGACATTGCCCAATTCGCCACCGAAATGGCGCATCAATGGGGCATTGGCAAAGAGAAGAAGGACAACGGTGTGCTTATATTGGTGGCACCCAACGAACGCAAAGTGAACA
>CAZBBV010000269.1:0-3294 GCA_964490025.1 uncultured Cryomorphaceae bacterium
ATGGCGATATCCACCTTGCTTTCGGCAAAGTAGGAAAAGGCCATTCCCACTGTCATTTCGAAAAAGGAAAGTTCGAGCTCAACGAACTTGTTTTTGTGCTTCCGAACGAAATCCACCACTTCGGGCTCGGGAATCATTTTGCCGTTTATTTTGATGCGCTCTCTGAAGTCTTTTAAGTGCGGCGAGGTGTAGAGTCCTACCTTAAATCCTGCTTCTTGAAGAATGGAGGCCAACATGTGACTGGTGCTGCCTTTTCCGTTGGTTCCGGCCACATGAACGGAGGGAAACCGGTTTTCAGGATTTCCAAGATGAGCACAAATTTGGATGGTTTTATCGAGGTCAATTTTGTAATGCGCTCCGCCCGTACGCTGGTACATGGGCAACTGCACATACAACCATTTCAGGGTTTCTTCGTAGGTCATTATTTCTTACGAAAGCGATACTTGATGGTACCCACCTGTTCATCAGGGGCATTTACATTGCCTTGCCAAATGGTTTTCATGGCGGCTTCTTCGGCTCGTCTGTACAGACAAGGAGATGTGGTAGTACCTCCTTTAGCGCCTGCGCTTGCACGTACCACTTGTCCTCGCTTGTTTACCCATACTTGAACTACTACTACGCCTTCTTCATTGCAATCATAAATGGGACGTGGCGTTTCAAGCGCTTTTCTTCCTCCAAGCTGGTAATCGCCCATATCGCCGGTTCCTCCGGTGCCGTTGTTTGGAGCCGTGGGATCGCCTGTGGGGTCGCCTTGGTTGCCTTGGTCGCCACCGTCACCTTGCCCACCTCCGGGGTTGTTGAAGTAGTCGTCTAGAGGATGATGGGGTTTGGTATCAGGCGTTGGTTTCTTGTCTACTTCCGTATCGGGCTTTTTGTCGGGCTTTTTCTCAATGGCCGGTGCTTCCTCATTGTCTTGGGTCACCACACTTTCTTCGCTGTCTGTGGTGGGCGTAGTGCTCGATTCTGAAGCATTGTCTTCATTTTGGTCTTGGCTCGTATTCTCATTGTCTCCGTCGCCGGAAATATCGTAACCGAAATTAATGGCAATACCCTCTTCAGGAGGAGGAATGATTTGCTTCAAACCAAAAATGGTAAAGAGGACAAGAAGCACAACATGCACCGAGATGGTGGTAAGCACCCCCCTTCGCCTGTCTTTATCTTTCATCCATTCGCTCATTCGGTAGGATTTGTTGCCAGCACAATTTTATACTGGTTACGGTAGGCAATGTCCATCACCAGAACGGCATACTCTATAGGGACGCCTTTCTCCACGCGCAGCACCACCGTGGCTTCCGTGTCGTTTCCTATTTTGTTTTTTAATATGCTTTCTATGAATTCCGGCTCCACAGCATCACGGTCAATGAAATGATTGAGTTCTTTGTTAATGCTCACCGAAATGCTTTGCTTCTTCACTGTTTTCGCTTTCGAGCTGGGAAGTACCAAATCCAGCGCATTGGTGGTAACCAAGGTGGAGGTGAGCATAAAAAATATAAGTAGCAAGAACACCAAGTCAGTCATGCTCGACATGCTGAAGTTGGCATTTACTTTATTTCGGCTTTTGAGGTTCATAGGCTTATTTTACTGGGGTGTGCAATAGGTCTAGGAACTCAGTGCTTCTCGCCTCCATTTTGTAAATCACTTTTTCTACCCGAGAAACCAGCATGTTGTAACCAATGTAGGCCACAATACCCACAATCAAACCGGCCACTGTAGTAGCCATGGCGGTGTAGATGCCTTGCGAAAGCATTTCAACATTGATCTGTCCGCCGGCGTTGGCCATCTTGTGGAAAGCCAAAATCATCCCGATTACGGTTCCTAGGAATCCGATCATGGGTGCGGCGCCGGCAACCGTGGCCAGGGTGGGTAAGTTTCTTTCCAACTTATATACTTCCAGTTTACCTGTATTTTCTATAGCTGCGGCTATGTCGTTCAGTGGGCGGCCTATGCGCGATATGCCTTTTTCCAGCATTCGTGCCACAGGTGTATTTGTGTTTCGGCAAAGTGTAAGGCCTGCCTCAAGCTTGCCGTCTTTGATGAAATCACGGATTTGATTCATGAAATTCACGTCTTCTTTTGCTGCGCGATTGATAGCACCCAATCTTTCAGAAAAGATGTACACCGCTATGATGCTCAAGGCCAAAAGCGAAAGCATGATGAGCTGGCCACCAATTCCGCCACTGGTCATAAGGTCGAAAACAGAGAGCGTGCTCTCTATCGGTTCCTGTGTGTTTTGCATTTCGGGCGAGCTGATTTGAAGGAGCAATGCCATATGTTGATTGGGGTTTAATGGTTAGAAGAACGAAGCGAGTCTAAAAAAAGTGTTGTTCTATTCCTAATGAATTAAAATGTGCTGAAGGATGTACACCACAGCACCCGCAAAATAACCCATAAGCGCCAAAACGGAAATGCGGCGCATGTACCATATAAAATCTATCCCCTCTATGCCCATCACGGCTACACCGGCCGCTGAGCCAATTATTAGGGCACTTCCGCCTGTTCCAGCGCAATAGGCCAGAAATTCCCAAAACAAACCGTCTTGCATAAAATAGCCTGCTGCATCTATAGGATACATCCCCATAGCGGCGGCTACAAGGGGCACATTGTCTACTATTGAGCTGAGCAGACCGATAAACAGACTGACGATATAAATCCCTGATTTTTCGGTGGTGCCTATGGAGTTGTCGAGCAGGTCAGCCATGTCGCCAAGTTGTCCTGCGCTTTGCAGGCTGGCCACGGCTAACAGAATACCTAAAAAGAAGAGCACGCTTGCTGTATCAATTTTGCGCAGCACACCTATTACGGTAAGTTTTCTTCTCAGCTCGTAGTCCTTGTCGCGGTGCATTCTTTCTGATATTATCCAAATAACACCAAGGCTAAGCATCATGCCCATAAAGGGTGGCAGGTGGGTAACGGTTTTGAAAATGGGAACAAATAAGAGGCCCGCCACACCGGAGATAAACATGATTTTCTTGTCGCGCTCAGGTATGAAATGGTCGTGATGGCCTTTCACCTCTTTGTTGGGTCGCTTAAGGTTCCCTTTTAATTTGAAGCTCAAATAGGTAAGTGGCACAAGCAGACACACCAAGCTTGGCAGTACAACCTGTTTAATGATAGAAACTGCGGTAATCTGTTTGCCAATCCAAAGCATGGTGGTGGTTACATCACCAATGGGCGACCACGCGCCGCCGGCATTTGCCGCAATCACCACAACACCGGCAAAGAGCCATCTTTTCTGGCGACTTTCTATCAATTTTCGCAACAGGCTCACCATTACTATCGCGGTGGTAAGGTTGT
>CAZBBV010000270.1:0-3294 GCA_964490025.1 uncultured Cryomorphaceae bacterium
CATTGACGAGATTCACCGCTTCAACAAAGCGCAACAGGATGCCCTGCTCTCGGCTGTAGAGAAAGGCATCATCACGCTCATTGGCGCCACTACCGAGAATCCTTCCTTTGAAGTCATTCCCGCATTGCTAAGCAGGGCGCAGGTGTATGTGCTGAATAGCCTTGGAAAAGACGATTTGGTTGAGATACTTCACCGAGCACAAGAAGCAGATGAATGGATTGCCGCGCAAAAACCGGAAATTGTGGAATACGAGGCATTGCTTCGCTTTTCCGGCGGCGACGCGCGCAAGCTGCTCAACGCCTTCGAGATGGTGGTGCAACATGCGCCCAAACCCATTCGCATTAGCAATGCCTTGGTGGACGAGCTCATCCAGAAAAAGGCGGTGCGCTATGACAAAAGCGGCGAACAGCACTATGACATCATTTCTGCTTTTATCAAATCGCTTCGCGGCAGCGACCCCAATGCGGCGGTGTATTATCTGGCGCGCATGATAGAAGGCGGCGAAGACGTGAAGTTTATCGCCCGGCGCATGCTCATTCTTGCCAGTGAGGACATAGGTAACGCTAACCCCACCGCCCTGGTTTTGGCCACCAACACCATGCAGGCCGTGCAAATGGTGGGCTATCCCGAAAGCCGGATTATTCTCTCGCAATGTGCCATTTATTTAGCCACCTCGCCCAAGAGCAATAGCGCCTACATGGCTATTGAAGACGCCATTTCCGTGGTGCGCGAAAGCGGCGATTTGGAAGTGCCACTGCACCTGCGCAACGCGCCCACCAAGCTGATGAAAGAACTCAACTACGGCAAGGACTACGAATATGCCCATGCGCACGAGGGCAATTTTGTAAAGATGGATTTCTTGCCGGAGCACATCAGAAACTTGCGCTTGTACGAACCCGGAAACAACGAGCGTGAAAACGCTACACGGGCTTACCTAAGAAAATTGTGGGGCGAAAAGTACGGTTATTGAACCCTTAGTTTGGCCAATATGGCCGGTAAAAAGGCCGCCAACTTCGCTCGTAGGGCCACCGATTCATCTGTCAAAACAAAGGCATCACCCTGATCAACACCCTGGCTTTGAGCGGCCTGCCCGTCGTCTGGTATTATTTCTTCCTTTTTCTTGTCTTCTACAATTTCTCCTGCCACCACTGCTGCTCCGGTCACTGCGGCTGCACCTACCACTACTTCAGTAGTGGTTGTAGCGCTTGTTCCGGCAGCCGCTTGAGATGTTGTACCAACACTTTTAGGCGTGAGTTGCTCTTCGGTGGCGCCGGTCTCCGGTTTGGTTTTCGGTTCCTTCGGGTCTTTCTCTTTCTTTGGTTCTTTACCGTTTTCGTTGCTTTTTAGCTTTTTGTCCTTCGTGCCAAGGTTCACATTAAAGCCAAAGGCAACATTGGTTTTGTTCATGGAGGTTACGTCCACCGCATATTGAAGAAAATCGGCCAGAACATAGAACTGGAAGTTCTTGCCCATGGAGAATCCTGCGTTGAAATTGTTGTACTGGCCATTGAAAAGTCCGTAACCCACGCGAAGGGAAAATTGCTCCGACAAGCGGCCGTAGTAGTTGAGTGCCAGCGACTGCATAGGCACTTCAAACACCGAAGATCGGCTCCCCACCAGCATTAGCTCGTGTTTTTCGTTGATATGAAATGTGGCCGCAAGGTTAATCTTTGCAAACAGATCGCTTTTGTACTCAACGCCTTCCCGCTCTTGAATATCAAACATGTCGATCAATGAGTCGGCAAACTGCTCGAGCACTACCCCAAAATCGTCGTCCACCCCAACCGTATACAATGGGCCTTCGGTGGTAAAGCTAACGTCGGTGCTGTGGTAGCTTTTCAAGTTGGTTTTCCAGTTTACAAAGCCAAGGTCGAGCACGCTACCGCTAAAGGAAAAGCGCTTGCCCAATTCGTATTCGAAACCAAGGTCGAAGGCATAGCCGATATTCTTGTGTGCTTTGTAGGTGTTTAGGTAATTGTTGCCCGCGTCGCTAAAAGTGGCGCTATCCAAACCTGAAGTGTACAGCGCAAAGCTGCTGTTCAGGGTGGTAGTAAAGGGCGCCAAATCGCCTTCTTCGAAGCGCAGGTCCAATTTGTTCACTTCTGTTCTGCCGCCTGCAATTCCGTTGATGACCTTAAACCGTCCGCCAATGTTGAGGTTTTTGAACTGATGGCTATAGCCTAGGTGGTAAACCGTGAGACTCTGCGCCTGCATGTTGGTGTAGCTCATGTCAATGGTTTCATTCAGATAGGGCGCATTGCCCATCACCGCCATTTTGAGCAAGGGCGAGGGATAGCGGAAAGCGAACTCCGTTTCTTGATATGAACCAAGTGACCAATAGCCCTTGCCGGCATGAAAACCTATGTACAGCAAGTCGAGTCTATTTCGGAAATAAAGAAGCTCTTCGTCGGTCATATTTTCGATAGAAGTAAGCAACTCCTCAGAAAAGGTGCTGCTGGCATCCACCAGATTAGCGCCGAAAGGAGAATTGCTCACATTAAACTCCATACGGCTAATTACCGGCAAGCCAATGCTCACATTGTGTTCGCCTTGCATAGCAGGATTGAGCATGGTGTGTTGCGGCAAGGCTCGGAACCCATACATGATATAGGTTTGTTGCGCTTGAGCCAGAATGGCCACAAGGAAGAATGCCAAAAAGGAAACGATCTTTTTCATTTCAATTTCCCCCTAGGTTAAGTTTCAGCTTGGCCTCTACGCCCAAATAAGTGCGCAAGTAGTTGTAGTCGTACAGTCGAATAACGGTGTTGCCGTTGTTTGGCGAATTCAAGGTGGCTTTCAAGGCCACCTTAGCTGTGTTTTGCACACTTTGAATAAAAGCCTGATCGAGCTCTATTACATTTTTGGTCAGGGTAGGCTCCAATACTTTTCCATTGGCATCCGTAATGGCCGACTGCAAAAATCCCACATCCAGCACATCCAAAAGCACGTCGTTGTCGTCGTAGAAGTAAATTTCAAAATTGGCCGACAAGCCAAAGCCGTTTAAGTTGTTGATATACAGCTTCGCATATTCCAATTGCTCCGGATTTTCGAAAGGAAACTCCACATACATGGTGTCTACAAACTGCAAGTCCTGAATGCGGAGGGCAATGGGGAACTCAGCCTCCAGGCCAATTACGATTTCATCTTCAGATCTGATAAAATCCTCATACAAATTATTGTTTCCTTGCGGATTTAGGTAAATATCTCCAACGAACTCAACTCTATTCGGAACCACGCTAATAAAATCCACAATGGAACTGTTGTTCTTGTTGTACTCACTTACCCCGGAAATAT
>CAZBBV010000271.1:0-3256 GCA_964490025.1 uncultured Cryomorphaceae bacterium
TGCCCTCTTTGGTGGTGGTTTCGCCGGAAATATTTAGGTGCCGCGCACCGCCTAGCAGCACCCTGTTGCCCATATCCCTAAAGTAGTAATAGCCCTGATGCATGTGGAAAGAGCCATGAATGACTTGCTTTTCTAAAGGTTTGGTAATCAACACCTGCGCGCGGGCAGGCTCAAGCGATAAGTCTGGGAAAAAAGACTTGGCAAAACCATTGGTGCAAAGCAAGATGCGCTCAGCTTCTATGGTTCCATAACTCGTTTCTACCTGTGGATTTCCACCATGATTGATATCTAATACCTGGATACCGAAATAGCATTCCACGTCCATGGAGCGCGCCAAGGTCAGCAGTTGTTGGTACATCTTTCCGGTGTCCAATTGTCCCTCTAGTGTATTTTCAATGCAAGAATGGATTCCTGCAAAACCTGAAGACGAAATTTTATCCGACGCAAGGCGGTAGGGGTGTTCGCCAATGGCTTCGTGCATGAGTTCGTTCAAAGCGTCCATTTTCTCCAGGATGGGTTTCGCTTCTTCGCTGGATGCGAAAAGTTCAAATCCGCCTTTGGGTTCGTAGTGGATCTTGTCGGCGCCCAGGGTGCGCACCATGTTTTGGAGTCCGTGGTAGCGATCGGCGATCAGGGCCGACAGTTCACCGCGGGATACTTTCTTAAGGTCGTCGAGCAGTTCGCCGGCACTGCCAAAGCAGGCGAAACCTGCATTCTTGGTAGAAGCGCCTGAGGAGAAAGCACCGCGTTCCAATACGGCTATGCGAAGTTTGGGATTTGATTTTTTGAGATGATAGGCGCTCCAAAGTCCGGTAAGACCCGCGCCAATGATGATCACATCTTTTTTAGAAAGAAAGGAGTTGCGCTCCCAGAAGCTGGCCTTTGAAAAGTTTATGCCGCCCATTGCTCACGGGCCACCCAGCTGCGATAAGCCACCACCATAATGCTGAGAAACAAAGCCATGCCCAAGAGGTCGTTGCGCAAGAAAGGCAGACCGGCTTGGTAGCACATCATGAGTCCGGTGGTGGTTTTTGGATACATGGCGCCCGACATCCACACACCAAAATTTGATACGAGGTAAAACAACACGGGGGAAATAAAAGCCGGAAGAATGAAGGATTTGGTTTTGTTGATATGCGCCAGACGGCCAAGAAGTACGGCTATCACAAAAGGAACGGCGATCCAAGCAAAACCTTCAGTAAACCACACAAAGCCGTCGTAGTATTGGGCATAAATTACATTGTTCAAGAGGATATCAGAAAGCCAAAGCGCCACCACAGGAAGGATAAGCGCACGATACGAACGCAGCACGCTGCCGGCAAAAATGGCCATGGCGCCTACAGCCGTGAAATTGTCGGGGTGGGGGATGAGGCGGCTGAAAGCAGCAATAAGAATAAGGGTGATGGCGGCGATATATCGGGTGTTCATATCAAAGAGGTTTAGGGCAAAAGTAACCGAAATGATATTTAAGGCAAGAAAGAAAGCGGCGATAGTGGGCTAACTTTTCAAGATGGTTGTTCACCAACTAGGGTTGGTTGATGGTTTGCGACACCAGCAAGTGCAGCACACCCACGCTGTGCCACAGTGTGAAATTGGCCTCACGGTATTTTCCTTCCGTTTCAAGGCTTTTCACCTGGCTGTCCATCCACGATAGTTCGCGGGCATTCACAAGAAATAGTGAGCTGCTACCCGCCGTAAATCGGTTGTTTTCGCCCTGAAGAAGTGCAAAGCTATTGGATGCCACTTCGTTGTATCGAATAACCTGTTCGGCCAATATTCTGGTTTCAGCCAAGTGCTGCAAGGCTTTGGTGCGGATGCTCCAGCTCTTTTGCTCCAACTCGTAGTTGGATTGCTCCAATTTGTAGCGAGCGCCTTGTAGGGAACCTCTACCTTCTCTGAGAAAAATGGGCATTTCGAACTGTAGGCCTAGCTTGTAGTTGTCAATGTTGTAATTGCCCCACCAATCGCTGTTCATGCCAAAATCGCTGTAGCTGTTCAATAAATTGTACTGCACATTGAGCTTTGGTTTCAGTTTTTCCACCTTAAGCCTACGGTTGATATCGGCCATCTGCACGGAATACAAGGCCATGGCAATATCGGGATGTCCGTCGATTAGGGCCAACAGATCTTCTTCTTTCCAAGCCATTTCGGGTAGGTCATTGCCCAATTCGGCAAGGCTGGATGGCGAGGTTCCGGGGCTTATAACAGCCGGAACGTCATTTTCAAGCCATAAAAAGTTGCTTAGCTCAAGGCTTCGCTTGATGAACAGCAGCTCCGCGTCGTAGCGGCTAATGATTCTGTTTTGGTATTGAATGTAGGCTTCGAGTGTGTCTATGGCCGGGTTCTTTCCTTGAATGTAACTTTCCTTCACAGCCTCAAAGCGAATTTCTGCCAGTGTAATGGCGCGCTCTATAATGTTCAACCGTTCGTAAGCCACCGCCCAATGTACATAGGCATTGAGCGCATTTAGGTAGAGCTCGTTCATCATTTTCACACGCTGAGCTTTGGCCACTTCACCAAACACCTTGGCCGATTGTATATCGGCTCGCCTATCGTCCATTAAAAGCCCCTGAAGCAGTGGCATTTCAAGGCCAATGTTGACCAAGCCTTGCTGTGGCAGGTAGTTCTCCGGGTTTAGGTATTGACCGCCATTGTTTTGGTAATAGGCTTTAATGTCCAGGCCTATATAAGTAGGAATGACCAATCCGGCGTTGAGTTGGTTGTAATAGTGGGTTTGCTCGAAGAATTTATTGTCGTAGTAACCGAAGAGATAGGGGTCCAGATTTCCTTTCTCTTCAAGAAGCTTCGCCTCTCCTTGAAGCTCTGCCAGTTGTGCTTGTTTGGCTAGCGGGTGGTAAAGGGCAATGTTGGAGAGATACTGCTTAATGCCCATGCGCTGCTCCTGCTGGCCAAAACTCGATTGGAAGCACAACAGACATAACAGTGCAAGGACCGAAGCCAATGGAATTAATCTACGGCTCATTTGGTTTTCATTTCCGGCGTGTAGAATTCAGGCGGGAAGCCGTTGAGCAAACGCCACAATTCGTACCACACCGGTACATCATTTAGCAACATAATGCCTCGCACACCTGAGCCGAAGCGAACTTCTTTTGGCCAAGGCGTGTCACCCTTTTGAGGTACTAGCAGTATGCGGTATTTGCCATTGGGCGAAATGACATTGTCTACCGCAAAAACCTCAGCACCAAAGGTGCCAAAACTGGTGCTGGGCCATCCGGAGAAAATGATGGTGGGCCAG
>CAZBBV010000272.1:0-3231 GCA_964490025.1 uncultured Cryomorphaceae bacterium
TACTTTGGTCCATGTAGCGCCACCATCTTGGCTGTATTCTACTATTCCACCATCCTGGTAAATTTCAGTTTTGAACTTGTGGTAGAATGATAGGCGATAGCAACTATCGTTGCGCACATTGAATACGGGTGTATACAAGGCCGAACTGTCCTGATTGTTGTAGTAGCCATTGAGATTCGTGGTCCAGCACTGCGATCCGCTATAGGCATTGTTAAGGAAAGGAGTGCTTGGTGTTCCTTGGCCCCACAAAGTTCCGGTAGGTGTAAATGTTTCAGTGTTCAGTGTTACCAATGGCGGAAGCGAGCCTTCGAAATCGTTGCAATAAGGGAAGGTACTCAACGAGTCAAAAACCGTCACTTGATAACAAGAGGTATCATCAGCAGTATAACCATCAAGAAATGTGTTAGGTAGGCTAGTATACACACATATGTCGTGTGCTCCAGGAGAGGCATTCCAAGGTTGTGAAAACACATGAAGGATGCTAGCGCCTGGAGGTAGCGGTGTAGATAGTGTAATGGCGTCTGTTACAATTATATTTTGATCAATTTCGAGCGTAGCGTTTAAGCTTTGCAAAGGATGAATTCCTGTATTCTCCAACCAAGCCGATACTGTTTTTACCGCAGGTAGGATGAAAAAATTACTTGGTACAACAATTATGTCATTGGCTGCAGCACTATGCTGCACCGGAATTGAAATTTCAAAGTCGTCAATGGCCCAACCCGCGTAATTATTGATTATCCCATCTGCTCCAAACCTGAACCGGAATCTTACAGGTATTTGAGAATTATCAAATAGACTTAAAGGAATGCTAGATAAATTCCAACCATTTGAATTACCCATCCAACCCGGTTGACCTAAGCCTGTCACATTTGCTCCATTATACCAATTGACGGCACCTGCCGTTCCTACAGCTCCTAGCGGTGTCCAACTTGTACCACCATTTAAACTGTATTGAACATTTCCTCCGTCCCATGTATTTTCAGTGTTATAGTTGTGGTAGAAACTAAGTGTGGCACCAAGAATTCCACTGAAATTGAACAAAGGTGTGTACAACATGTCATTGCTGTTGTTTTGGTAAATGCCGGTTAAATTGGTCATCCACGCATTTGTTGGCGAGTATGCAGAGGTAATAGGCGCGTAACTGGGCACTCCTAATTGCCATTGCTGGAATCCATCAGCGCTCACCCAACTTTGAACGCCACTTTCAAAATCAGTAAAATAAGGAAGTGGAAGTACCGGTACTCCCGTGCTAGTACCGCAAGAGGTGTCGTTTGATGGCACTTGGTCTCCTGTCAAAGCCGTATATCCACATATGGTATACTGACCGGTTGGAGCCGGGAAGGTTTGCGTAAAGGTGTAATTGAATGTGGCCAAAGGAGGTAAAACGCCTGTCCAAGGCTCTAAGCCCGTTTGAACGCCATTAACGGTATAGCCCAAATTCATTGCATACAGCGTGTCCGTACCAAAATTGCGAATTTGGATTTGACAAACCGTGTTGCTTCCTGCAGCACTTTGACCGGCCGGCAAAAGCACTGCAATACAAGAGGCATCAAGTGGCATGGGCTGGTAAATCCTAACATCATCAATGGCCATATCGCCATTACAGCAGCCATTGTGATGACCTCTAAAGCGAATCTTTGAAAAGCTGTTTCCTACTTGGGAGATATTAACAATTCGAGACTGGTATGGATTTATCTGAGCCGTCTGTTGCTGACCTGATATACTGTCAACAGGCACCCATGTGTTTCCATCCAATACTTCCAACACCAACTTGCCCATATTTCCTCCAAAGCGGTGGAAATAATACTCCACATAAGGCGAAGGTAGACTTGTGAAATCAAGACAAGGGGAAGTGAGATAGGCAATGCTACCGGTTGTGCCGTAGCTAACTTCGGTATACATGTATTTTCCTAAGCCATTCAACCCTGTTGTGTTATCCCCTGATGGTCCGGTGGTCGTGCTGGTTGTTCCCGTTCTTACCTGCCACATGAATTGTGAGGCAAGGCCATCTGGTGTTCTTGTCCACTGGTTGTTCAGTGTTCCGGGATTCGTGGTTGGTATACCTGTTCCGGCAGTAAATGATTCGAAATTCTCGACATGCGGGAAAGCGCTAATAGAAGTGGGGTGATTGATAGTTACGTTTGCGGTATCGTTATATCCCGTGCTATCCGTAGAGAGATTGCTGTAGATGGTAATAGTGAAGTTCTGTCCTTGTCCGGCTAGGTTCACTTGCTGTGAAAAGGTGAAAGTAGCCGTGTCTCCAGGAGACATTAGCAGAAACAAAGTATCCAATACAGGCGTCCCACCATTTACTGAGTAGGCTACAGGAATTGTGTCTTGAGCAGCAGTTCCGAAATTCACAATATCGATAGTCACGGGTTCGGTGGTGTATCCACAATTTCCGTTTAGGGGGGAGGAAACATTTGTAATGCCTAAATCGTCCGGTTGAGGTTCGAAAACCAATACATCATCTATGGCAATATCTCCTGTGCAGCAGTTGGCATTCACACCTTGGAAGCGGATAAGCACTATTTGCCCGGCAAACTGGTTAAGATTTACCAATGCTTTAATCCACTGATTCCCTTGATTTCCGCTCAAACTCCACACCGTGACCCAGGTATTGGATGTGTCCAAAACCTGAACATTCAGTGTTCCGATTGTGCTTCCAAACATATGGTACCAAAACTCCAACTTGGGCGCTAACAAGGTTCTCAAGTCAATACACGGCGTAACCAAATTGGCGATTGCTCCAATTGCTGATCCATCTCTTTCGATATGAGCAAACATGCCTGAACCACTTGTGTGATCAGCGGCGGGTCCGGTATTGGCCGTTGGAGTAGAGGTATTTCTAAAAGACCAATCGAAGTTGTCTCCTCCATCTTGCAGCCAACTTCCCGAAGTAACTTGACCAACAGAAAAATTGTCGAAGTTTTGGAAATAGGCAGGAATTTGCAATGTGTTTACTACTTGATATCCAACTACTGAGTCATTGCTCGGCGTTTGTTCTCCCACTAAAAGTGTAAAAGCATTAAATGTGTAAGTGGCAGCAGGGGTAGAGAGGTTGGCCGTGGCATTGAAGGTATAAAGCACAGTATCTCCCGGTTGAAGCGTCAGGAATAATGCTTCGACTAAGGGAGGGCCACCATTGATTTGAAAAGCTACAGGAATATTGGTTTGAGGCGAGGTGCCCATGTTGGCCACACGAACGGTAACCTGCTCAGCATTGGTAAG
>CAZBBV010000273.1:0-3219 GCA_964490025.1 uncultured Cryomorphaceae bacterium
CCTTAAAGTGGAAGGTGGTTTTTCTTTTACAAAATCCCCTTCAACTCCTTCAACTCCCGGATCTCGTAGGTGATTTGCTCGTTGTGTGGTTTTTGGGCGGGGTTGTAGAATATTTGATCCATGCCTACGGAGCGCGCGCCGATAATATCGGCTTCCAGGCTGTCGCCAATCATGATGCTGTTGTGCGGCTCGGCCTCGCCTTTGCGCATGGCATAGCGGAAAATGTAGGGATTGGGCTTGCGCACCCCTGCCGATTCGCTGGTGATCACCTCACTGAAAAAATCGGCCAGGGAGCTTTCCTTGATTTTGATGAACTGGATCTCCGAAAAGCCATTGGTGATGATGTGCATGACATAGCGCTCGCGCAGGTAGCCCAGCACTTCCAGGGTGTCGGGCATCAGGTTTTTCTTGAACGGCGAATGGGCCACATAGTCGTGCTCAATGGCGTGGGCCAGCTTGCGGTCTTTTATTCCAAAATGCTCCAGCGCCAACAAAAATCGCTTGCTGCGCAGCGTGCCTTTGTCTACCAGATTGCGGCTATACAGGTCCCACATCCGCTCGTTGTAGATGCGGTATTCTTTGATGAATTCCTCTGCACCGGGAATGCCTTTTTCCTGCAAGGCGTAGTGCTTAAAAAGGTCGCGGAGGGTTTCGGCGCTATTGGTGTCGAAATCCCAAAGCGTGTGGTCGAGATCGAAAAAAAGGTGCTCGTAGCGGGCCATAGGCTTTTATTCCTTCACGCCGAAAGCCAGATCTCCGGCGTCGCCCAGCCCGGGAACTATGTAGGCCTTGGCGTTTAGTTCTTCGTCAATGGCGCCCACCCACAATCGCACGCCCTGTCCGAATTGCTGTTTTATATAATCTACGCCCTCTTCGCTGGCAATGAGCGCCACAAGGTGCACCTGTTTTGGAGTGCCTTTTTTCATCAATGCCTCGTAGCAGAGGGCCATGCTGCGACCTGTGGCCAGCATGGGGTCGCAAATGATCAGGTCGGCACCATCCAGTTTTGGCGAAGCCAGGTATTCCACCATAATGTCAAAGCTGTGGTCTTTGTGGGTCTTGCGATAGGCCGAGATAAAGGCGTTCTGCGCACGGTCGAACATCTCCAAAAAGCCCAGGTGCATGGGAATGCCCGCACGAAGTACACTGGCTATGACGGGCTGCTTGGCCAATACTTTCGAAGGACTTTCGCCCAGCGGCGTTTCTACACTTTTGTCTTCATAACTCAGGTGCTTGCTCACCTCATAGGCCATGATGGTGCTCATGCGGCGCACATTTTCACGAAAACGAAGGGGATCTTTTTGGGTTTGTACGTCTCTTATTTCGGCGAGGTATTGCGAAAAAATGGAGCTCTCTTTTTGAAATTCGTGCAGAAACATGGTTACTTTTTTAAGCGGTTAAATGGCCAGGGCAGCCGATTGATGCGAATGTACGGATACGGGACATTCCGGGCGCCAAATCCCTCATAGAATCGCGCCAATCCGGGGATGGAGCTGCCTTCAAAATCCAAAATCAAGGGATGGCCGGCGTGTTCAATGATCACCTCGTCCAGCAGAAAGTATAGCGCGCGTCGCTCCTTTCCATAGTCGCTTTGGCCGGAGAAAAGAAAAATGACGCGGTTGTGCTCGTGCATGAAATAAGCGCCTGCCAGCAAGGTGTTGCTCTCGTCGTACACCGAATAGGTTTGGCCCACACCTCGGTGAATGCCGGCATACAGCAAGTGCTTCAAGCGGTGGTAGTCGTCCTCTTTCAAATGCTCCAGTTGTTCTCCTTTATTCGCTCTGAAAAGGTGGATAATGGCATCCGGTGTGTCGTTGCGAAAGAGTGTGAGGCCCGTGCTTTTCGATTTCTGAATGTTTCGGCGGGTGTTGTCTTGGTAGCTTTCGTAGATGCTTTGGTAGCTGCGGTTCAGGTCGAGCTCGAAGTTGTTTTTCAAAATGGGCTTGAAGCTTTCTTCGACCCTATTTCCCGCATTCAGATACATTTCTGAAAAGAGAAATCGCTTGCTCAACGCTTCTAGAAAGGCCAGTGTATGGTCTTCCGCATCCACACTAAAAACGCCCAATTGCTGCGCCCAAAACGGCGGATACACATAGCGAATGCCGAAACGGCTGCGCTCACTGATTGGCATCACGGCCCGGTAGTCGTCCAGCACCAGCGCGTTCCAGTCCGGCGCCACGGCATCCAGGTACCAAGTGCGGGCGTAGATGCGCCCATTTTCGCCGGTGGCTATGCAGCGGTCCCACTTGCTGTAGTCAATGTCTGTATTTTCGAGGTAGCGGATCATTGTGCGTAGTCGATCATTTCTTCGTACACCGCGCGCCATCCGGCCCATTCGCGGGTTTCGGCCACCGACTCGTTGTGCCAAAGACTAATAAAAAGTCCGTTTACCGCCTTCACTTCGTCCACCAATGGGCGGATGTGGTTCATGGCTTCGCTTGTCGGAATGTTTTTGTAGCCCTTCAAGGTTCCTTCCATCACGGCAAATGGGAAAAGCTTAAGATGGGTGCTTTGCTCCATGTCCAGATCGTAGAAATGGAACGGAAAACTGGTACCCGCCCTAAAACCCGCTTCGCGGGCATAGCCCATGGTGTAGTCTTCCTGTATGCCTAAATCGACCAGACGGCGGTAGGTTTCGGGCAGGCTCAAGCGCAGAAAATGCTGCCTGCTGCGCACCACCTCGCGGTGTGTGATTTCGAGCAAGCGCTTCACCTCTTTCTTCAGTCGCTCAGGCTTTCCCGCGGTGTTGTATCCGGGATGAATGCCCACCGCAGCATAGTCGGCAATGCCTTTTATCAAACTCTGAAAAGGCTTATAGAAAACCGGAATGTTCTTGTCGTTGTGGCCATAGTCGGCCAACAGGAAGAAGTAAATACTTTCAAAACCCTTGCGTTCCTGCAGCTCGCGCAGGTACACGAAGGCGTCAAATGGGTCGGTTTTAAGCCCTAAAACAACGAGCAAACGGTTGCCAAAATCGGAAAACTTCAATTCGCTGATTTGGCGAATGGCGCCACCCAGGTTGCGAACCAGTCCTTTTCCGCGATAGGCGTAGGCATTGTCCACATCAATGGTGTTCAGGAAACGATATTGTTGCTCGGGAAACGAAAACTTGGGGTAGTGCGACTGAATCAGGGCTTTGAGCTTCATCAGCCAATGGTCCACTACCGGTTTTTGCAAAAAGCCATACTGATGCGCGAGGCTCGAATGCGCTTCAAAGCG
>CAZBBV010000274.1:0-3191 GCA_964490025.1 uncultured Cryomorphaceae bacterium
TGTAACATCCGAAAAACCAACAATCCATTTGCGACAATCGGTGAGATGTGCGCTAATCAATGGCAGCATGCGTGCTGTGCCGTAGCCCCCGCGGGCACACCAAATGGCTTTTACTTCCGGGTCGTTCCACAGCGCTACAAAAGCCTCCGCTCGATCCTGATCACTTCCGGCAAACTGGTGGTTTTGTGCAAAAAGGTGCTTTGAATATTCAGGGACATAGCCCTTTTCGGTCAGCCATTTTTCAAAAGCCTGAAGCTCTTCCCGTGTAATTTTTCGGGCGGTGGCCGTTATTCCAATCTTATCGCCGGCTTTGAGTGGTGGCGGTGTGCGCATATAGAGAGGGGCTGCGTTGAATTGTTACTTTTGCGCAATATACGAAAGAGCGTACTGCGCATGAGTTCCCCGAAACGTCACTTAATTACCGCTGCCCTTCCTTACGTGAATGGCCCTGTGCATATAGGCCACCTGGCAGGGGTGTATGTGCCTGCCGATATTTACAGCCGCTATCTGAAGCTCAAAGGGCGAGATGCGCTCTTCATTTGCGGAAGCGACGAGCATGGCGTGCCCATCACCATTCGCGCGGCCAAAGAAGGCATCACACCACAGCAGGTGGTGGACAAGTACCACGCGATTGTAAAAAAGTCGTTCGAGGAATTCGGCATTGCCTTCGACCACTACAGCCGCACCTCTTCGCCCACGCACCACAAACTCGCCTCCGATTTTTTCCTCAATCTCTTTGAAAAAGGAGAGTTTGTAGAAAAGCTGAGTGAACAATACTTCGACCCGGAGGCGCAGCAGTTTTTGGCCGACCGCTACATCATGGGCACATGCCCCAGTTGTGGAAATCCGGATGCCTATGGCGACCAGTGCGAACGTTGCGGAAGCACGCTCAGCCCTTCGGAGCTTATCAATCCCCGTTCGGCCTTGAGCGGCAACAAGCCCATACTCAAAGAAACCAAGCACTGGTACCTGCCTTTGGACAAGTATCAAGAGAGCTTTTTAAATAAATGGATAGCGAGTAAGAAAGGCCTATGGCGATCTAATGTGTATGGACAATGCATGTCGTGGCTCGACCAAGGCTTGCAGGCCCGCGCCGTTACGCGCGATCTGGACTGGGGCATCCCCGTTCCTGTGGCCGGTGCCGAAGGCAAGGTGCTCTATGTGTGGTTCGACGCGCCCATTGGCTACATAAGCGCCACCAAAGAGTTGTTCGACCAACAAGGAAATCCGGAAGGCTGGCGCGAATTCTGGCAATCGCCCGACGCGGAGCTCACCCACTTTATCGGCAAGGACAACATTGTGTTCCATTGCATCATCTTCCCGAGTATGCTGCAGGCCCATGGCGACTACATCCTGCCGCAACATGTGCCCAGCAACGAGTTTCTGAATCTGGAAGGCGACAAAATTTCGACCTCCCGAAACTGGGCGGTGTGGCTGCACGAATATTTGGAGGAATTTCCCGGAAAGCAAGACGTGCTGCGCTATGCCCTAACGGCCAATGCCCCGGACACGAAGGACAATGACTTCACCTGGAAAGATTTTCAAGCGCGCAACAACAGCGAACTGGTGGCCATCTACGGCAATTTTGTGAATCGCGCACTGGTGCTTACGGAGAAATATTACGAAAATGTGGTTCCCGAAAAAGGAGTGCTAAGTGCTGCCGATCAGGAATTGCTCAGCTCCATTTTGCAAAGCAGAAAAGAAATTGAAACCGCTTTGGAAGGCTTCAAATTTCGCGACGCACTGAGCGCTTTGATGAATCTTGCACGAAACGGAAACAAGTACCTGGCAGCCGAAGAGCCCTGGAAGATGATAAAAACAGATGCAGCGCGCGTGAAGACCGTGATGCACTGCGCCCTTCAGGTGGTAGGCGCGCTGGCCATTCTTTCAGAGCCTTTTTTGCCATTTACCGCCAAGAAGCTCCGCGATATTTTACCCCTCGGCGCTGCGAAATGGGATTTTGAACTCGACCTTATTCCCGCAGGAAAAACGATAGGAAAAGCGGAACTCCTTTTCGAAAAAATAGAAGACAGCAGCATACAAACACAGCTGGAAAAATTGGCCGCCACCAAAAAAGCCAACCAAACCCCACAAAGCCATCTTGCCCCTATGAAAGACACCATCAGCTACGACGACTTTATGAAAATGGACCTGCGCACGGCTACCGTGCTGAGCGCTGAAAAGGTGGAAAAATCGGACAAACTGCTGAAGCTTTTGGTGGACACCGGCCTGGATAAGCGCACGGTCGTTTCCGGCATTGCCAAGCACTATAGCCCAGAAGAGATGGTGGGCAAGCAAGTGATGCTGTTGGCCAACCTGGCCCCACGCAAAATAATGGGCATAGAAAGCCACGGAATGATATTGATGGCAGAGGACGCGGAAAGTGCTACATTGGCGCTAATGTTACCCGAAAAAAGCACCATCAATGGCTCAACGATTTCTTAGCACCCTTTTCTTATTTCTCAGCTTATTCTTCTTCGCTCAAGGGCAAAATCCTTGTGGCGACCGCTTTAAGCTGGAGGTGTTTCCCGGCACCCATTCCGAAAGCAATGTGCAGTACGGCCAGGCCATTGGCTACAACGGCAACAACAACCTGCTGTATGCCGACATCTACATGCCGGCCAACGACAGTGTGGGCGCGCGACCGTTGGTGATTCTCATGCACGGCGGATTTTTTCTGTTTGGTTCGAAAAGCGATCCATACCAAGTGGAGCTTTGCACACGCCTGGCCAAGCGCGGCTATGTGGCCGTTTCCATCAGCTACCGATTGGGGGCCAACCTCATAGCACAAGATGTGAGCGCGGAGTTTAGCGCAGCAGCCATCCGCGCGGTGCAAGATGCCAAGGCGGCTATCCGCTTTTTTAGAAACAACGCACAGACCGTGAACCAATGGAACATTGACCCCGATCAGATTTTCCTGGGTGGTTACAGCGCAGGTGCGGTGGCGGCAGTGCATGCGGCTTATCTCACCCAATTTCCCAGCACACAGCCGTGGCTTGATGCGCTCATCACTACACTAGGTGGTATGGAAGGCAATTCCGGAACGCCGGGCGTGAGCTCCTCGTTCAACGCCGTAGTTAGCCTAAGCGGCGCCATACTGGACACCAGCCTCATGGTGGCCGGTGGCATGCCCATAGCCAGCATTCACGGTACGGCGGACGACGTGGTGCCTTACGATTCAGGAACTGTGA
>CAZBBV010000275.1:0-3172 GCA_964490025.1 uncultured Cryomorphaceae bacterium
GATGGTCCTTTTTTTTTGCCCAGTATGTTTATCTGAAGCAATTGTCAGAAAATGCAGTGATAAGGTTGACCATTTTGCTCATAAGGCAAGACAAAGCCCATTAATTAGGAAAAAAGACAAAGTATTACATAATAAATGTCGTGACGACATTTTTAATTTACTAAACGCTAAATTTCCAAACGGAAAGTGGGCTACTGAAAGAATAATTCCTGCAAACAAAGACAAAGGTTATAAAGAAGTAGTTCCTGACATAAGTGGTCGTATTGGAGATATACCAGTTGCTATCGAAGTTCAACTAAGCCCATACACCATAAAAAGAATTTCTGACAAAGCAATTGAATATCAAAAAAGAAATCCTAAGGTTGCAGTTCTATATATAATTCCCTTGTATGAAGACCTTGGAGAAAAACCGTTTAGGCCAAGACTATTTGAAAAATATTTACATAGTATTTATAACGGTAGAGTTTATTATTGGACGCCAAAAAGTGAAACAATGCTTTTACCAGTTCATTTGAGCCCGGCAAAAAGATGGATAGTAGAAACTACTTGGTTTGACACAGAACTTAAAGAAGAGAGAAGTGAAGGGGGATTCTGGTGGACATATAGAACAATTAAAAAACCAAACTATGGAAAACCTGTCGATATAACGACTGATTTTTTTAAATACCCGAGAAAATCTTATGTTCCTAAAAATGTTAAAAAAGCAATACCTGAATGTACAATATTCATATATAAACAGAAAAAATGGTGGGATAAGGATGAGTTTAAAAATAGAGATAAACAATTTGCAATATTCAACGATAAATCAAAGCCGAAATTCTTAGAAGAATATGAACAATATGACGATTATGACGACTATGATGACGAGATTGATTTTTACGGAGAATAGAAGGGCAGCCACAAACAGGCGTTTGGCTCAAAGGAGGGTGACGTGGTTAATTGAACATTCTGCCTCGCATCAACTTTTGTGGTATATTGACAGTTTTGTGCTCCGAAATCCCACACTACGCATAGCCAAACCGTTGGCAGTAAAACGTTGATCTCCTGAAATAATTAAAACGAATGACAGCATTGAAGCCCGTTTGATTTTGGTACAACCGGGCTTTACATTTTCTGAAAACCAACTAACCCTGAGGAAGCATGAAAACGATAGAAACCGAAATTGAAATTGCCGCTCCTGTGGAGCGTGTGTGGCAAGTGCTCACTGACTATGACAGGCATCCTGAATGGAATCCCTTTATCCGGTCGATAAAAGGCGACAAACACCAAGGTGGAAAATTGACGGTGTACCTCGGGCCCAAGGACGGCAATGCCATGACCTTCAAGCCCGATATACTGAGCTTTGACGAGAATAAAGAACTCCGCTGGAGAGGCAAACTAGGGGTGCTCGGCATTTTTGATGGCGAGCATTACTTCGTGCTACAGGACATGGGCAACGGCCATACACGGTTCATACATGGCGAAAAATTTAGTGGCCTGCTTATTCCCTTGTTGGGCAAGATGCTAGTAAAGACAAAGCTTCACTTCGAGCACATGAATGTGGCGCTAAAAGCCGAATGCGAAAAAGCTTAACGATCAGCTTTTCTTCTGTTCTAAAAGCAGGTCTATCTTCTTCTCCAATTCCTCAATTTTCTCTTCGAGCGGCACATTGTTGTCGCTGATCATGGTGTCCACAAAAATGGAATTGACCAGCGAAAGGCCGAAAATCCCGCCAAAAAACAAGACCACGATAAAGTAAAATCGGGTGAAAAAGATCATCCCTCCGGATGCGTTTTCGGCAATGGCATCCGGAATTTCGAACCACCCTTCCACGGTGAATATTTTGAAAATGGAATAGAAAGAAATAAGCGGGTCGTGGAAATATTCAGGCGCGTGGTGGCGGAAAAGAAAACAAGACACCAGCGACACCACGAAATTGAAAATGAGAAATGCGAAGATAATGACCAACGAAGCCTTGGAGGCGCGGCCGACCCCGGAAATGATGTGGTCAATTTTAGGCACAAAGCGGATGAAACGGAAAAACTTAAACACCCGCATTATTCGGAAAATCAAAAGGAAATCGAGGGCAATAATCTCTTTACCAATGATCCATGCGCCCAGCGCCGGCATGGCCAAAAGCACGAGAACGAAGTCGAACTTGTTCCAATTGGAATCGAAATACGATCGCGCACCCCACACACTGAGTTTGGTGATCATTTCAAAAAGAAAATAAAGCGTGAAAATGTTGTCGAACAACTCCAGCGTGTGGCTGTAAGGATCCGATTCCGGAAAACCCTGAATGAAAATGACCACCGCATTGAGGATGATGACCAACAGGACGGTGCGCTCGCGAAGGAAAAGGGCTTTAAGCATGATGGGTTTGGTTTAATTCAGAAGGTGAAAATAACCAAATGACCCAATCCACGAAGTCGGGCAAACTACTGATTTTGGTATTCCATTCTCATTCGGTTGCCCCATGCTTCTTCTCTTTATTTCAATACATTTCCGCCTGAAAAAAGTGTTGCATTCCATTCATCAATAAGCAGAAAAGTCCTTCATGAAAGTGGGAAAGAAAACTGTGGTTTTGCTCTCAATCGCATTGCTATACCTGGCATGGATGATGGTGGCCGGTTGTGAAAATCAGACTAAAAGTGAAGACAAATCCATAGCCTTAGTCAGCTATGTAGGCTCCGAAACATGTAAGAGCTGCCATGCAGACGCCTTCGCCGATTGGCAAGCGAGCGACCACTTCAAAGCCATGGCCCACGCTGCCGATAGCACCGTATTGGGCGATTTTTATGATGCCACCTTTGAAGCAGATGGTGTGAAAAGTCGATTCTTCAAAAAGGATGGAAAATACTTCATTCACACAGAAGGCGAAGATGGCAGTTATCAGGATTTTGAAGTGAAATACACCTTTGGACATTTCCCTTTGCAGCAATATTTAATTGAATTTCCCAAAGGCCGCTTGCAAGCCACGCGCCTGAGTTGGGACAGCCGAGAGGGTCGCTGGTTTAACCAATATAGCGGTGAAAAAATACCGCACAACGACTGGCTCCACTGGACCGGAAACGGCCAAAACTGGAACACCATGTGCGCCAGCTGCCACAGCACCCATTTGCAGAAGGACTACGACTTCGCCAGCGACAGCTACCACACCGCATACAATGAGATAAATGTAGGCTGCGAAAGT
>CAZBBV010000276.1:0-3156 GCA_964490025.1 uncultured Cryomorphaceae bacterium
TACTGTAAAAAATAGGCGTTCCGGCTTTCACCTCATCACCTTCCTTTACAAAAAGTTTGGGAATTACTCCGTGTATATAAGATGGTTTAAAAGCCAAGGTTTCGGAACGAAACGGGCCTGTAATTTCATTGCTGGCACGGCCTTTCAGCTTTATATCTACCCCTCTTTTAATGCGAATGTCTTGGGACATTGGAACGATTATTAAGGATTCGTTAAACGGTGTGCAAATCTATAAATAAGGTATAATTTGGCTAATCTGACCATAAGTTTTTTTCTGATTTTTTCTGTGTCTAAACAAACATCCTTTGGGCTTTTTTCTGTACCATAGCGACGCAAATCGATTTGACAATTTTGGATTCCTTTTTGTTCTGTCTGCGCTTATGAAAAAAACACTCTTTCCTATATTCTCCCTTGTTTTCTCTTTGTTTTTAACAGCAAGCGCCCATAGTGCACTTGATGAAGGACAGTACGAAACATTTGTACGCTATGAAGATTGGACCTATGTGCAAAACATTCGCACCGTGCAGCTTCATCCCACGGTAGATGATTTGAAACCGGCCATCATCCCGCTTAATGAAGGCATGAACCTGAAGCTAAGCTTCGACGACCTGGACAGCGACTTCAAAAACTACAGCTACACCTTTATCCATTGCGACGCCTATTGGCGGCAAAGCAACATTCAGAAGCAGGAATACCTTGTGGGATTTACCGACAACTACATCCAGAACTACCGCTTTTCGGTAAACACCCTTACCCCTTTCGTGCATTACTCGCTGGAGTTTCCGAATCGTGATGTGCGCTTTTCGAAAAGTGGCAATTATCTATTGGTGGTGTACCAAAACGACGACCCCAACGACGTGGTGATTACGCGGCGCTTTATGCTGTATGAACAAATTGTGGCCATTGGTGGAGATATAAAGCGCGCCACAAGTGCAGAATATAGAGACACACACCACGAGCTCGACTTTTTCATCAACCACGCCAACTACGCCATTCAAGATCCTTTTCGCGACCTGAAAGTGGTGATGCAGCAAAACCGCCGCTGGGACAATGCCATCTACGGCATTCAGCCCCGGTTCATCCGGGGCAATCAGCTCGACTACGATTACGAATGGGAAAACCTTTTTGTGGCAGGTAATGAGTTTCGCTTTTTCGACACCAAAGACTTGAATTTGTTGTTGCAGCGGGTTGCGAAAATTGAATATACCGACGCATGGCAGGTGTATGTAGACAATGACAACCCCCGCACCTTTGCCAAATACTCTTTTTATGAAGATGTGAATGGCTTGCGCGTGATTCGCAATCAGCGTGGGCGCGACAACGACCTGGAGGCAGACTACGCCTGGGTGCACTTTCGCCTTCGTATGCCCGAACCGGAAGAGAATGGTAACATTTACCTCTTTGGTCAAATGAGCGATTGGAACATTAGGCCCGAATTTCAGATGCACTACAACTATGAACAGTTTACCTACGAGGGAAAAGTGTTTTTGAAACAAGGCTATTACAACTATGCTTACTTGCTCCTGAAAGATGGCGAATACGCAGGAAATATAAGCCATGTGGAAGGGTCGCGCTTCGAAACCGAAAACGACTACGCTGTGTATGTGTACAACATGGAGTTGGGCCAGCGCTACGATAGGCTCATTGGTGTAATGTTTATCAACTCTCGTGGAGGAAACAGCTACTAATAGCGTAACTAAGGTGAAAGGCGATCAGCCGGCACACTTCGACAAAAATGGGAAAACCCCCAACTGTCTGAATTGTGGTATGCCCTTATTGGGGGAAAGCTTTTGCCCAAGCTGCGGACAAAAAAATGATGCCCGGAAATTAAATGCCTGGGAATTGATTACCGAAGGCTTGTCAGGCTTGTTTTCTTTCGATTCCAAAGTTTTTCGAAGTCTCAAGCCCATGCTCACCCGTCCCGGGCAAATAGTGCTGAACTATGTATCCGGGAAAAGAGCCTCATACGTGCATCCTGCGCGCATGTATCTTTCGGTTAGCATTATCTACTTTTTGATCCAGTCACTCTTTTCAGGCTCGAGCCTAGGCATTGTAACAGTTCAAGGCGACATAGACAGTCAGGAAAACAGTAACATTATCTCCATATTTTTCGAGCCCGACAGCCTATCTGAAAACGAGTATAGTCGTATTGCGCATTACGTCAGGCATCATCCATTATTGGGTTGGGAAGAGGTGGTAAATGCCGGAAACATTGCGCCAAATTTCTGGAAGCATTATTATTTCGTTCAGTCGCAAAAAATGATGAATCTGCAATGGAAATCATTCATTGCTTATGTGAAAAGCAAACTTCCCTTCATCCTTTTTCTCATTATTCCTGTGCTGGCCGTGTATCTCAAGCTTTTTTATTTGCGCAAGGGCATCTATTATGCCGACCACCTCATATTTGCCTTTTACACCCAAAGCGCGCTTTTCCTTTGGCTTGCGCTAGGGGCAATACTGGATATTACCATTGGCACCAAAATGGAGAATGTTTTTTTTCTGGTGTTTTTCTTCTATCTCTATTTTTCCTTTCGCCGGGTCTATTGTCAAAGTAGGCTCATCAGTCTTCTAAAAGTAATTATGATCACAACACTGTACATCTTTAGCGGTGTCCTATTTCTATTTCTTGCAGGGGTAGTTTTGTTTCTTGGCTATTAATTCAAAGTCGGTTTAATCATGAATAAAATTGCTTTTGTCACCGGTGCCAGTTCCGGAATTGGCCGCGCCACTGCTATTAAATTTGCTCAACTTGGTTATTCCCTCATTCTCTGTGGAAGGCGCGCTGATCAACTGGAATGGCTTCGGGAAGCGCTCTTGGGAAAAGTGCCGGTTCATACCCTCGTTTTTGATGTGCGAAACAGAGAAGCGGTCGAAAAGCAAATAGCTAGTCTGCCTGAGGCATGGAAGAATATCGACATCTTGGTGAACAATGCCGGAAATGCCCACGGCCTCGCTCCACTCCATACAGGAGATCCTGACGATTGGGATGCCATGATGGACGGCAATGTGAAAGGCTTACTCTACGTTTCGCGGGCCATCATCCCGCAGATGGTGGAGCGCCGTAGCGGGCATATCATAAACTTGAGTTCCATAGCCGGAAAGCAGACCTACGCAAACGGCACAGCCTACTGCGCCTCTAAAAAAGCCGTGGAAGCC
>CAZBBV010000277.1:0-3133 GCA_964490025.1 uncultured Cryomorphaceae bacterium
GAAGGCATTGAAATACGAAATCTGCGCTTCGGTTATGTACCCGAGCAATGGGTGCTGGATGACATCAATCTCACCATTAAGAAAGGTGAAACCGTGGCACTGGTAGGCCCTTCAGGAAGTGGAAAGACCACTTTGGCGCACCTCATTCCCCGTTTTTACGATTATCTGGAAGGCGATATTCTGATTGATGGCGTACCCATTCCAAAAGTGAAAATTGCCGACTTGCGCGGACTGATGGCCATGGTGACGCAGGAGTCCATCCTCTTTAACGACACTGTGGCCAACAACCTGAAGCTAGGCGCACCAAATGCCACCGCTGAGGAGGTAGAGCGCGCCGCCAGAATGGCCCATGCTGAAGAATTTATCGTGCAGTTGCCGTTGGGCTACGAAAATATTATTGGCGATTCGGGCAGCAGGCTTTCCGGCGGACAAAGACAAAGGCTCAGCATTGCACGCGCCATTCTGAGCGATCCGCAAATTCTGATTCTGGACGAGGCCACCTCAGCACTCGACACCGAAAGCGAACGACTGGTGCAAGATGCGCTCGAGCATTTGATGAAAGACCGCACATCCATAGTTATTGCCCACCGATTGAGCACCGTAATTCACGCCGACAAAATAGTGGTGATGCAACAGGGAAAGGTGGTGGAAGTGGGCACCCACAAGGAGCTGATGGAAAGTAGCGCGCTGTATAAGAAACTCATTGAACTTCAAAACCTGAGCTGATGCTGAAGAAAGTGGATCATATTGGCATTGCTGTGCAAGACCTGGAACAAGGCAAGAAACTTTTTGAACTACTCACCGGACAGGCCGCGGCCCACGAAGAAGTGGTGGAAAGTGAAGGTGTGAAAACAGCCTTCATTGAACTAGGCGAGCTAAAGCTGGAGCTGCTCTCGCCACTCAACCAATCCGGACCTATACAGGCTCATTTGGAAAAGCGCGGACCCGGCATCCAACAATTGGCTTTCGAGGTGGAAAATCTGGAGGCAGAAATGGAACGCTTGCGCAGTGCGGGCTTCATCTTGCTAAACGACACGCCGAAGAAAGGCGCCAACAACACCTTGGTTTGTTTTATCCACCCGAAATCAGCCGGAGGAATTCTTGTGGAGTTGTGCCAGAAGCTATAAGCGAATGCTTTTTTGAATAGTAATAGGCTTGAAGACCGGCCTGTCGCGCGCCTTGCACATGTTGTAGTGTGTCGTCAATAAAAATGACCTGTTCGGGCTTGGCGCCCATTTTCCTGCACACTTCCAAAAACACCTCCGGGTCGGGCTTTCTCAGGCCAAGTTCGTGGCTATAAAACGCATGATCAAACTGCGATTCCAATTCAGAAAAATGAGGATTTGCCCGCCGCACTTCTGTAATGTGCAAGTCGTTGGTATTGCTCAACAGCGACACATGAAAATCCTTTTTCAGCTCTTTCATCCATTGGGCGGCCCCAAGCGGTAGCCCCAAAAGCATGGCATTCCATGCTTCGCCTATTTGTTCGTTGCTTAATTCCGGTTTCTGAAGTATTCGGCGTATCTCCTCACACAGGGTGGCTGTGCTAATCTTTCCGCACTCATATTGGTCAAAAAGCGCCGTTTGTCGGTTTTGCTCGTAGGCATCTTCCACCTCAGTCCAACCAAGCTTTCGAAAGGCATCTTGCGCCAATTGATAATCGATATCGAACAGCACACCGCCCAAGTCGAAGAGGATGTATTGGAAAGGATAATGGGACATAATCGCCTGAAGTGAATATTTGAGCGGGGACAAACTTACATATCCAAGCCTTCAATTTTCGCTTTGCATTTGGATTGTTGTAAGCGGTGAAAAAAGTTAGATTTGCAGCCGCTTGTTTTTAAGACAGGCAAAGGGGCTCATAGCTCAGTCGGTTAGAGCAACAGACTCATAATCTGTGGGTCGCTGGTTCGAGCCCAGCTGGGCCCACCACAGATAGAAAAGCACTCCATTGCGGGGTGCTTTTTCTTTTTATGTTAAAAATCAGAAGAATGAGCTGCATCATATCACTTTTCGCTTACTTTTAGCCTTCTAAAAAAATGAAAAGACTATGAAAAGAAACTCCATTTTCGCTTTTGCCATGGCATTGGCTTTTACAGCATCCGTTTCGGCAGCAACTGTGAGCACATTGGTTTCTGAAACCAACACTACAGAGAAAACCGAAACCAACACCAAAGACAAGAAAAAGAAAAAGAGCAAGGCCAAAGCGGGCTGCGCTACTGAAGCTGAAAAAGGCTGCGCAAAACCGGCTGAAGGAACTGCAGGACAGCCAAAAACAGGCTGCTGCGCAAAACCGGCCAACTAAAGAAAGGCTTGATATCAAATTAAAAAGGCGACCCAATGGGTCGCCTTTTTTTGCTTTAAGGAATTCGGATCATCCGCCCATGGCACTATATTCAGCTTCGCTCACCAAGGTGCACATGCAAGTGCTTGGATCCCACACCAAATAAAACTTATCCCCATCACCCACGGTAATGGCACCACCGCCTTGAGCTGAGCAATTCCCTACATCACCACAATCAATCAATCCGGAAATCGAGTATTTGATTTTGCCCTCCGGTAGGCCCTCAATTGGATAAATATTGCCTCTTGGTACTATGGTCTGGCCACCTATATTAACCTGCAAATCGAGCACACAACCATAGGGATCGCCTGCATAAACCAAGGTGATCGAAGCATTTCCACCGCTGCTATTGCGGTTTCCTCCATCCGAATTGATATTGGTCTTACGATCTTCCACCTCTCTTTCGCTTTCCTTTGGATCCATGAATACATCCTTAAAATCAATCAACTGACTGCCGTCCATAAAATTGAGCTGCTCGGTCAGGTATTTCGTTCGGAAACTCTTGTGTGCATATCTGAATTCCTTTATTTCCTGGCCATTGCCTTTTATCTTCACAAAGTATTTTCCTTCGTCGTCAGTATACACCATAAGTCCCTTTTCATCTTCTATTTCCACTGTAGCGCCGGCCACCGGGAGCTTGGTTTCCGTGTCGTACACAGCACCTTTTATGGTTAGAATTTTCATTTCGTCCAGCCCCGTGCCTTTCAAATAGAAATACCCCGCAAGTCCAATGAGCGCAGTGGCAAAAGAGAACACAATGATCATCCGCATGATCTTGTAGCCCTGGTC
>CAZBBV010000278.1:0-1825 GCA_964490025.1 uncultured Cryomorphaceae bacterium
CGCATGGCGCAATGATTCCCCCGGGACACATGCAAAAGGAATAAACGCCTTGGTTGCGCACCTGATGCACCAGGCTGTAGGCGGCGGCGGGCAGATTGGGATGTCGGGTAGGGCAGTGGTATTGAATGCTGTCTATAAGCGCCTGAGGATGCTCTATGCGCACACCGAGGGCGAAGGGCTTGGCCTCCAGTTGTAGTTTTTTGGTTTGGAACATTTCAAAAACGTCGCGTGCGGAATGGCCCGTGGCCAGAATCATGGCTTCGCCTAAAAACATCCGATTGTCCGTGGCTTCAATTTCTATCCACTGTCCCTTCCGCTTGAAGTTGGTCATGCGGGTTTCGAAATGGATCTCGCCCCCGCATTCCAGAATGTGTGTACGGATGTTTTCAATAATCTTGGGCAACTTGTTGGTGCCTATGTGTGGGTGGGCATCTACCGTTATGTCGGTGTGGGCGCCGAAAGCGACCAAAAGGGCAAGCACTTCGCCCACATTGCCACGCTTGGCCGAGCGGGTGTAGAGCTTGCCGTCGCTGTAGGTTCCGGCACCGCCTTCGCCAAAACAGTAGTTGCTATCGGGATTGACTATTTGCGCTTTGTTGATGGCGGCCAAATCGCGCCTGCGGCTGCGAATGTCCTTCCCGCGTTCAAGTATCACGGGCTGATGACCCAATTCGATTAGTTTCAAGGCAGCGAATAGTCCTCCGGGGCCTGAGCCAACAATGAGCACGCGCTTGCCTTTGCGCACATCTTTCTTTATCGGGCTTAGCTCGCGGGGTGTTTGGCTCTCTTCGCCTACTTGCAGCACTTCCACCTGAAGGTTGTAATATGGGCTTCGCGAGCGGGCGTCTATGCTGCGCTTCAGGATGTGGATTTCAGATATACTTTGCTCAGAAATGCCGGCTGCCTGTGCCGCCAAACTGCGAATCATCTGCTCGTCGTGCAGAAATTCCGGTTCGAGTTTTAGCGAAAGCACTCTGGACATAGCCTACATTTTGCCTTGGCTGATGCGCAAAATCTCCAATTCGAGGGCTTCGGCTTTGGTAGCAATGCTATCGGCTTTTTGTGTCATTTCATCCACAAATGCCTGGTCTTTGAAGCCCTTCATGTTGATCAGCACATTCATCTGAGCGCCGCGCACAGCTGTTCGGGCACACAAAGCACCTACGGCAGCGTCTGTCACACTGTTCGGATTGCCCATTTCTACCATGGCGCGCATCACTTCCATGCTGGCATAGCTAAGCTCCATCACTTTCATGGGAACCAAAATGGCACCGCGCGTGGCCTCCTGAATAGCGGCCGAACGGGCTTTTTTCTCTTCGTCGTTGCCTTGCGGCAATTGGAAAGATTCCAGAATTCGATTGAAAGCATGGGTGTCTTCGTCCACCATTTTCAGCAGTTCGGCTTGGTGTTGCATGCCTTTTTCTGCCCAATTGGAAAATTCCTCCCAGCGATCGTCCCAGCCGCGCTTGTGGGCAGATAGGTTGGCCACCATAGCGCCCAGCGACACGCCCAGGGCGCCAACATAGGCGCTTATAGAGCCGCCACCGGGGGCAGGGCTTTCGGCTGATGTTTCTTCGGCAAAGGCTTTCAGGCTCATTTTTACCAAGGGAGCGCTGCTTTGGTCTTCAATCAAATATTCAATCACACGCTCGCGCGGATTGAAAGGGGCCAATTCGTCGAGTCCCAATGACTTGATGGCAATGCGTATGATTTCTTCTTCAGGAATACCGGTGCTCCGTTCTTGTTTTCTTAAAAAGTACTTCCCGGCATCCACCAGCGATTGCTTGGGCACCAAGCCTATGAGCTCCGATCCGGTAACACGCAA
>CAZBBV010000278.1:1835-3108 GCA_964490025.1 uncultured Cryomorphaceae bacterium
TACAGGTTTCGTCGAAAGCAATGTGGACGGGCGTAATGTTGATGTTGGTGAGGTTGTAGCTGATTTGGGCAATGCCGTATTCTTCTATAAACCAGCCAATGCCCTTCACCGCTTTCAGCTTGCCGGGGATGTAAACAGGATTTCCATTTTCGTCATTTACCACTTGTCCGGTTACGGGGTCGCCAATGCGTTTCACACGGCCTGTTTCGCGAATATCAAAAGCTATGGCGTTGGCACGACGAGTGGAAGTGGTATTGAGGTTCACATTGTAGGCTACCAGAAAATCGCGGGCAGAAATGGCGGTGGCGCCCGTGGTTTTGGCTTTTACAAACTCGGCAGGACCAAAATCGGGAGTCCAATTTTTATCCGTTAGTTTTTTTGCCAAGCCTTCGTATTCGCCGGCGCGCACGGTGGCCAGGTTTTTTCTTTCGGGTGCGCTGGCCGCATATTCGTAGTAGTAGCCTGGAATTCCCAGTTCGCGACCCACACGTTCGCCCAGTTTGTGGGCAAATTTTACCACCTCTTCCATAGAAATGTTGGCAATAGGCACCAGCGGGCACACATCAGTTGCGCCCATGCGCGGGTGCTCGCCTTTGTGCTTGCTCATGTCAATGAGTTCGGCCGCAGTTTTTATAACTTGAAAAGCAGCTTCAATAACCGGTTCGGGTGCGCCCACAAAAGTCATAACCGTGCGGTTGGTGGCTTTTCCGGGATCCACATTGAGCAGCTTTACGCCTTCTACAGCGCGGATGCTCTGTGCTATTTTTTCGATAATGACGGTGTCACGCCCTTCCGAGAAATTCGGAACGCATTCTATTAATGGTCCATTCATTTTGTAGAAAATTATTTGATGATGGCTACAGTGCCTCTCAATTCTTTTTGATAAACACGGCCTCTTTTACTCAGTCCGGTGTAGATGATCCGATACATATATATATCGTCCTGAAGGTATTCGTCATCCACCTGTCCGTCCCATCCATCAATGATTTGGTCGGTGAAAAACACCTCCTTTCCATAGCGCGTAAAGATTCGGAATTCATATTCCATAATCAGACAAGCGGTTCGGGGCCTGAATATGTCGTTCTTACCGTCTTCATTTGGTGTAAAGGCGTTGGGTACATACAACTCGCAATCGCAGGGCTCGTAGTCCACGCGCTTCACAGTGCTTAATATTGTGTCGCAAATGTTTAAAACATACACCTGATAATCGCCTGGTGAGGGCACCAGATAACTGTTGCCGGTGCTGCCGTCGGGCCATACGTAGGTGCTGTTG
>CAZBBV010000279.1:0-3098 GCA_964490025.1 uncultured Cryomorphaceae bacterium
TCACACGATCCCAAGCCTTGATAGCGCGGGCCTTGCGGTGCGAAAGCACCAATGAACCGTTGGTGTCTTCCTGACGGTCAACCAACACTTCTACAGTGTCTCCAATTTTAAGATCGGGGTTGTAGCGGAATTCGTTCAACGAAATTACACCCTCCGACTTACCTCTCACATCAATGATAGCGTCGCGGTCGGTCATGTTGATCACCTCCCCTTTCACTACCTGACGCTCAACGATTGTCTCCAGCGTTTCGTCGTACATGCCGGTAAGTTTGGCAAGCTCATCTTTGCTGTAGATGTTCAGACCCCCTTCGTAGGTAGCCCAGTTGAACTCTACTTCCACAGGAGCTTCTACCGAAACTACAGCTGCAGGCTCTTCAGCCACAACTTCTTCTTCAGCAACTTCAGGTGCTTCCTCAGCAACCGTCTCGGTTACATCTTCTGATGCTTCTACTGCTTCTTCAACGGCAGCTTCTGCAACTTCCTCTGCGGCTTCTTCTACTACTTCTTCAGCGGCAGCTTCAGCTACAATTTCTTCTTGTGTTTCCACTATTTCGGCTTGTGGAGTGGCCGGTGTTGATGTTTCTTCTACTTCAACGTTTTTGTTTTCCTCTGACATGGAAAGAAAATTTGTATCCTGACCGATTGGGAAATGTTACGTGGCATCAGCAAGGAGTTATTGATTATTAACTTCTTAATCCTTTCGACGGTTTTCCCCTAACCATACCGCCAAAAGGGCCGCAAATGTATATATAATGAATTGAAATTAAAAGGCTTCGCTATTCCCTTTTAGAAAAATCTTCAGCAGAAACAAAAGCTTACTTTTGGGGTTCTTGAGAAAAGCATCAAAATGAAATCTTTCCAGATACCCGAATTCTATCGTTCCGGCTTGATTGGCACCCTGAAAAACGTAAGAAAATCAAGCGATCCGAAAAAAAAGGACTTCTCGCCCTATATCCTCGATTTCGGCACCGTGAAGTTTCTGATGGCCCGTCATTTCGGCTTTTGCTATGGGGTAGAAAATGCGATTGAAATCTCTTACAAAGCCATTGAAGAAAATCCCGGAAAGCGTATTTTCTTGCTTAGCCAGATGATTCACAACCCGGAAGTGAATGAAGACTTGGTGGCCAACGGACTGCAATTTATTCAGGATACGGAAGGCAACACCATTACCCCTTGGGAAGAAGTCACCTCTGAAGACGTGGTGATTATTCCTGCTTTCGGCACCACAGTAGAAATTGAAAACCTGTTGGCTGAAAAAGGCATTCCCACCGAGAAGTACAACACGACCTGCCCGTTCGTAACCCGCGTTTGGAACCGTGCCGAGAAGTTGGGTGGAGAAGGCTACGCTATGGTGATTCATGGGAAGGCGCAGCACGAAGAAACCCGCGCCACCTTTAGCCATTCCAATCAAAATGCGCCATGTATTATAATTCGAGATATGGCCGAAGCAGAAAAAGTAGCGGCTTATATGCGTGGTGAAATGAATAGAAATGAATTTGACGCACTGTTCAAAAGCCGCTATTCGAATGATTTCGTGCCGGAGATCCATCTGAAAAAGTTCGGTGTTATAAACCAAACCACCATGTTGGCTACCGAAACGCAGAACATTTCCGACTTTTTGCGAAACACGGCCAACCAACTGCGCGCTACCGGAGCAGGAATTTTTGAAGTGGCCGACACCCGCGATACGCTGTGCTACGCCACCATGGACAATCAGCAAAGCACCTATGCCCTGCTCGATCATGGAGCTGATGTGGCCTTTGTGGTGGGCGGATACAACAGCAGCAACACGTCTCACCTGGTAGATTTGTGCAAAGAGAAATTGCCAACCTACTTCATCAAAAATGAAACGGAGATTCTGAGTTCCGATACGATTCAACACTTCGACTATGCGAGTAAAACCCTGCTGAGGGCGGAGAATTTCCTGCCCCGAAACATCCCCTCGCCTACCATCATTATTACCTCCGGCGCTTCATGTCCGGATGCGGTGCTGGAGCGGGTGATGATGCGCTTGCTTTCTCTTTATCCGGGTCATAGAACTGTTTCGGAAATGATGGCCGAACTGGAGCAACTCGCCCATTGACAAATCCATTTTCATTGGGGGGTATAATTGTTATTTTTGCCCGAAAGGGAAAGAACACTAACTGCCAAAGCCAAGGAGAATGAGCGCCGAAAGCCCAAAACCAAAAGATATATTGTTTGATGATTTTCGTTCGGAGGTGCTGAACGATTACCGCATTGCCCTCGAAAGCCGCGAAGCCAGTTTGCTGGGTCGCCGCGAGGTGCTTACGGGAAAAGCCAAGTTCGGCATTTTCGGAGATGGTAAGGAAGTGGCGCAACTGGCCATGGCCAAAGCATTTAAGCCCGGCGATTTTCGTTCCGGCTATTACCGCGATCAGACATTCATGATGGCCAAAGGGCTGCTGAGTGTTCAAGAACATTTTGCCGCGCTCTACGCCGACACCAATCTCGAAAACGAACCCGCTTCGGGCGGAAGGCAAATGGGTGGCCACTTCAGCACCACGAGCCTAAACGAAGACGGCAGTTGGAAAAACCTTTCGGAGCAATACAACAGCTCATCCGATATTTCGCCAACAGGCGGACAAATGGCCCGACTACTTGGACTGGCTCAAGCCTCAAAATTCTACCGCCACAACGATAAATTAGGGGCCGAATTCGACAAATTCTCCCGAAAAGGAAACGAAATAGCCTTTGGCACCATAGGCAATGCCAGCACCAGCGAAGGCATTTTCTTTGAAGCCATCAATGCCGCCGGCGTGTTGCAAGTGCCCATGATTCTCTCTGTGTGGGACGACGAATACGGCATTTCGGTTCACGCAAAATACCAGACAACCAAGCAGAGCATTTCGGAGATTCTGAAAGGATTCCAGCGCACGGAAACAGAAGCGGGTTTTGAAATTCTGAAAGTGAAAGGCTGGGACTACCCTGCCCTAATGGAAACCTACGCCAAAGCTGAGAAAATTGCCCGCGAAGAACACGTACCAGTAATGGTGCAGGTGGTTGAAATGACGCAACCGCAAGGGCACTCCACCAGCGGATCGCATGAGCGATACAAGGGTCCTGAGCGACTACAATGG
>CAZBBV010000280.1:0-3083 GCA_964490025.1 uncultured Cryomorphaceae bacterium
TACCATTTTACCACCAAGGTCGCAACGGCCAGAAACTTGGCAACATCACCCTCGAAGATGGTTTGTTGAAAGATGGCTTAATTGATGTGTACAACAAAACACACATGGGCAATTGCGCCGAACTGTGTGCCCGCGATATGAATTTTAGCCGCGAGGAACAAGATGCTTTCGCCATTGAAAGCTACACCCGTAGCGCCAAAGCTTGGAGCGAAGGCCGTTTTGCCAACGAAGTGGTGCCTGTAGAAGTGCCGCAACGCAAAGGAGACGCGCTAATCGTGAAGGAAGACGAAGAATATAAAAACATTATTCTAGACAAAGTGAGCGCACTGCGTCCGGCATTCGATAAGGACGGCACAGTAACCGCCGCCAACGCCTCCACACTCAATGATGGCGCTTCGGCTCTTGTACTGATGAGTGCTGAAAAAGCAGCCGAACTCGGATTGAAGCCCCTGGCGAGAATTGTTAGTCATGCAGATGCTGCCCAAGCGCCTGAGTGGTTTACCACAGCTCCGGCAAAAGCACTTCCTATCGCTATCGGAAAAGCAGGACTGCAAGCGTCAGATATAGGCTACTACGAATTGAATGAAGCATTCTCCGTGGTGGGCTTGGCGAATATCAAACTCCTGGGACTTGATCCGGCTACGGTGAATGTGAACGGTGGTGCGGTTTCTCTAGGTCACCCGCTGGGCAATAGCGGCAGCCGCATCATCATCACCCTACTCAATGTGCTGAAACAAAATGGTGGTCGCTATGGCGCTGCCGGCATTTGCAATGGCGGCGGAGGCGCTTCGGCCATGGTTATTGAAAATATTCAATAAGCACCATTCTTAGAACACTAAAGTGCCCGCTCAATGCGGGCATTTTTATTTACACTACATGACATAGCTCATAAGACAGAAAACAATTTGTTCCGAACTTGCATGAAAGTCAATGTTTAACGCAAAAAAGAAATAAGTCATGAAAAACAAGATAGTAATTGTGACCGGCGGAGCGTCGGGAATAGGAAAAGCCACAGCAGAATTGTTTGCTACAAATGGTGCAATGGTGGTGGTGTCGGACCATAACGAAGAACACGGTGAAAAGACCACCAAAGAGATAAACGACAAAGGCGGGAAAGCGGCCTTTTTTAAGGCAGATGTTTCGATTCCGGCCGACAATGAGGCTTTGGTAGCTTTTGCGATTAAAACCTACGGAAAACTGGATGTGGCTGTAAACAATGCAGGAATCGCCGGCGAACCAAACATGATAGCCGATATGAACGTAGAAGGTTGGCAAAAAGTGATAGACGTGAATCTGAGCAGCGTATTCTATGGCATGAAATACCAGATTCCTGCCATGCTAAAAAATGGCGGAGGCAGCATAGTGAATATTGCCTCAATACTTGGCGCAGTAGCCTTTCCTGCTGCGGCGGCTTATGTGGCAGCTAAGCATGGTGTGGTAGGCCTAACCCAGTCGGCGGCAATTGAATATTCCGCTCAAAACATCCGCATAAACGCAGTTGGTCCGGGCTTTATCAAAACACCCTTGCTAAATGCACTCGACGAAGCTACAATGAACATGTTGGTTCAACTGCACCCTATAGGACGCTTGGGCGAATCGGAAGAGGTGGCCGAACTCATCTATTGGTTGGCTAGCGACAAGGCCTCGTTCGCCACAGGCGCCTACTACCCTATTGACGGCGGTTATCTGGCGCGTTAACCAATCAAAAAAAATGCACAAGGGGAAAGTGGTGCGCTTTCTCCTTGTTTAATACACTGTGTAAAAAATCCAACTCTAACAAGGCGCACTTTGCCCCACTTCCCTACTTTAGCGCCGATTTGTAGCAACACGCCCCCTTATGGCTTTTGGCATCTGTAATTTGAGCATTGTTCCCGTTCGGGCTGAAGCGTCCGACAAAAGTGAAATGGTGACCCAGTTGCTTTTCGGCGAAAGCTTCGAAATCACCCAAAAACGAGGCAACTGGCTACACATACGCTGCGACTACGACCAGTACAAAGGCTGGATAGACCACAAGCAATACCTACCCCTTTCCGACGAAGCGCATGCCGAGCTGATGAATGCGAATAGCGCCGTGGTTTCCGATCTGCTTATGATAGCCGAACCGGAAGACCCCATGCAGGCCGTCACCGTCATGTTGGGCAGCAGTTTGCCGCATTTCGATAATGGCATTTTTCAGTTGGGCGATCAACGTCTCGAGTTTTCGGGAAATATCGCCGAGCCATCCGAAAGCCGTGAACTGCTCATGCAGTATGCCCTAATGTTTCTCAACACGCCCTATCTATGGGGTGGCCGCAGCCCATTCGGAATCGATTGTTCGGGTTTTGTGCAAGTGGTCTTTAAACTGATGGGCAAGCCCCTGCCCCGCGACGCACGCGACCAAGCGCTACTGGGCGAAACACTGAGCTTTATTGAAGAATGCCTGCCTGGCGATCTGGCCTTTTTCGACAACGACGAAGGCGCCATTGTGCATGTGGGTATCATCATGCCCGATCACCAAATCATCCATGCCTCCGGCAAGGTGCGCATGGACAAGATTGACCAACAAGGCATTTTCAATACCGAAACAGGCAAGCACACACACAAGCTGCGGGTGCTGCGCCGCAATTTCTGATTTTACTTTCCCTTTTTTCCCAATACTTCTTCATGACGAAGGTCATGGTATGGGCTGCCCATTCCTTCCAACTTGCGTCAAAATTCAAAACCCATTATGGAAGATTTCCGCACCATCATTGAGCCATTCAAAATAAAGATGGTAGAGCCCATCTACTTCAGCACCGCCGCCCAGCGCGAAGAATATCTGCAAGAAGCCCACTACAACCCCTTTTTGCTCAGCAGCCACCAAGTCATCATTGATTTCCTCACCGATAGCGGTACCAGCGCCATGAGCGCCCGCCAATGGGGCGGCATTATGCAAGGCGACGAAAGCTACGCCGGCGCCAGCAGTTGGCATAAAATGGAGCATGCCATAAAGCAACTTACCGGCTGCGAGCACATATTGCCCACACACCAAGGCCGCGCTGCGGAGCGCATTCTATATGGCTATTTGGGTAAAAAAGGGGTGACCTTTATCTCCAATACGCATT
>CAZBBV010000281.1:0-3069 GCA_964490025.1 uncultured Cryomorphaceae bacterium
ATGGCAATTAAAGCATGCCTGGCTGTTGAACGAATAGCCGGAAACGTCATCATGCTCATCAGCCAAGTCGGCGGCATTGTTGTGCTCATGGCAATCGATACAAGAAAAGAGCGCATAATTTCCGCTGGTGGTGTGGCAGTCCGTGCAGGCATTCCACTCGCCATTGTGATTGCCGGAGTAAATGGGGAAGTAGGCATTGTCGTGTTGCTCAAAACTTGCCGGCTTCCAGGCATTGGTGCTGTGGCAATGGGTGCATTCCTGGCTAAAACCTGATGCCACATGGTTTGGATTGGTCACACTGGTGAAGTCGTCCAAGTGGCACGACACACACTGCGGCGAGGCTTCGCTATAGTTGTTTCCGTTGTGGCAGGCATTACAATCGTTGATGTCGTGTCCGCCGGTAAGCGGAAAGAAGAAGTGAAAATTGCCGGCGCCCCAGTCCATTCCAAATGCATCATGACACATGGCGCAATCGGTTGAAAAACCGGTGGCAGCATGGTTGGGGTTTTGTGTGGATTGGAAATCGCTCATGTGGCAGCTTGCACAGTCGTTGCCTATCCGGTCCCAGCGAAGGTTGGTTTCAGACTGGTGACAGTCGGTGCAATCGGCAAGGCGGTGAGCCCCAACCAGCGGGAAACCATTTTCCTCATGTAGTTCCGGAATATTGTCTACCAACCAATTTTCGGAATTGTGGCATCTTACACAATCGTTCCCAACGGACATGGAATGCACGTCGGTGTGGCACGAAACACAGCTCCCATCCGCCTGATCGAAAACCAATGAGCTGTGACAATCTTTGCACTGGATCTGTTCGTGTGCACCCTCAAGAGCAAATTCCGTTTGGTCGTGGGAGAATAGGGCTTCGTTGGCGGTATAATCCCAACTTCCGGAATTGTGGCAGGCCTTACAGTCAATCACGAGCTTGTCTCCATGCGGGCTTTGGCCAAAGAGCCTTGCCATGCCGGAAATAAGAATGAGGATGAAAATGCCCTTGTTCATTGCTTGGATTTCGAAGTACAAAGATGGGTTAAAGGAATTGTAATCATGTGACTATTTACCCAACACACGACGGTATTTCCAAAAAGCACCAATACCAATGACTACCAACGAAGCTACAGACACATACACCCAGTCGGGGATAGGAACAGGATCGCCGGCAGCATAGCTGTGTAGCCCGGAGAGGTAGTAGTTCACCCCAAAATAGGTCATGATAATGGAGGAGAGCCCGAATAGCGTGGCCAAATTGAAGGTGTACAAGTTATTGAGCTTCGGTATGAGCCTCATGTGCAGGATAAAAGCATAGACGAGAATAGAAACAAGTGCCCAAGTTTCTTTGGCATCCCATCCCCAGTATCTACCCCACGATTCGTTGGCCCACACCCCGCCAAGGTAAGTGCCCACACTCAGCATCACAATGCCGCCAATGATGGTCATTTCGCTCATGATGGTCATTTCTTTCACTATTCGCTGAATGCGTGTTTTGTTCCGCTCGGTCAGAACGAGCATGAGCAGCAGGTTAATGAGTCCTATGATGGCTCCGAGCAACAGAAAGCCATAGCTCCCTGCTTCAAGGCTTACATGAATGGTGAGCCAATACGACTTGAGCACCGGCACCAAAGGGGTGATTTCAGGATCTAAATAGCTAAGCATGGCTATGAGCAGCACCGTGCCTGAGAGCACCATGGTGGCTGCCATTCCGCCCAGCGATTTTCTCGTGAACAACAGGCCGGCAAGGGCGGAGGTCCAGGCAATGTATATCATGGATTCGTAGCCATTGCTCCAAGGCGCCCTTCCCGACACATACCACCGCAAGCCCAATCCGGTGGTTTGCAGCACAAAACCAACCAGTACAATAAGTGCGAGGGCAAATTGAATCTTTTGTAAAGAAAGCTTTGGATAAAAAACACTCAAGAAAAGAAGGCTTAAAAAGGTAAGCCCTAAAAGGGTGTACAGCAGCGCCAAGCGATTGAAAATCTTTGATTCGTTGAGCAAAATCTCGGCTTTTATCTTGTGGTCGGGCAGCACCACCGAAACACCCGCTTGGTGCTGATACTGGTTAAGTTCATTGAGCAAGCCATTGGCATCCGCATAGTCTCCGCTGTGTAGGGCATGGTGCAGTTTGCTTTTATAGGCCTGAAAAAAGGCGGAAGCCACGTTCTCGTTTGTCTGCGCATGCGTGTGAGAAAACTCGGACACCCAAGTATTGGAGGGGTCGTTTTTCTGTGGAATAAGCCTGAACACCGTTCCGGAGAAAATCATATTCATGATGTTTACCCGCTCGTCCACTTTCAAAAGCTGATTTTCAAACACGCCACGGTCGGCAGGGTTGGTGTTGTTGGCCCGCACTATCTCACTTTGTAGTTTGTAGCTGCCGTCCTTATTGAAGAAATCGCGGTAAGCCACGGTTTTTTGCCCTTGTCGGCCAATGAGTTTCTGAAGGTCTTCGTTCCTTCCCAGCTTTACCATGTTCACACCATACCACTGATCAGGATTGGCCCACATGGAGAGGATGGTTTGATCCGCATTGTAATCTTGAAACAGCTCTTTACCACTAACTTTTCTAAGCAATTCTCTGCTTAAGGTGTGCATAGGCTTCATTCGCCCCCTAAAGTCCTGCACGGTAAGCTTACTGAACTGTGCGGCATGTTCTGCCTGCACGATTTCCACTTTTGGCTCGACTACGGACTGTGCAAGGACGCTTTGTCCATTGCCGGAGAAAAGCAACAATCCAATAGTTATAAAAGGTGCCGAACGCTTCAACTTGTTCAAGCTCTCAGAGAGCTTTCGAAAGCGCGTGTTTTTGGAGAAAAAGATGAGCATCATGCCTAATGTGAGCAAGGTATAGCCCAAATAGGTAATGTTGGTTCCCCAAAAGTCGCTGTTCACGCTGAGGTAGGTGCCTTGTTCATCTTGGTCGTAGGACGATTGGAAAAAGCGAAAACCGTCGTAGTTCAGAATGTTGTTCATGAAAATGCGGTAATCCATTTCCAGGTTAGACCGTGGGTCGCGTAGTGTAACCTCACTGGCATACGAAGCCGGGCTGTTGGTGCCCGGATAGCGCTCCATAAT
>CAZBBV010000282.1:0-3057 GCA_964490025.1 uncultured Cryomorphaceae bacterium
ATAGCAATGATTCGATATTTCCACCCAATACAGCCCTGTGGTGGTGGCCGAAAAAGTAGCCGCCGTGCTGCCGTCTTGCCAAAGGTAACTGTTCGGAAGTGCCGTGTTTATTGGCACTCCGGGATCAATGAGGTAAGTATCGCCTTCACACACGTCGGCGTCGGGCCCCAGAGCAAAGCTGATATTGTTGTACACCGTTAGATCAACTATCACCACACTGTCGCAGCCCACAGCGTTGGTGTATTGAAAGGTGTACACGCCACTGGTATCAATGGTCTGTCCGTTGGGATCGGTGTAGCTGGTGCAGGCGGTGTCCGTAATTTGTTGAAGGCTGGCATTGAGCACTTCTACCACTACACTGTCCGAAAGCACTTCGCCGCAAAAACCGAGATAGGAGCCCACATAGGTGGTGGTTTGCAATGGAAAGGCAATTGGGTTGGCCGAAGTAGGATTCATTAATCCTGTAGTGGGTGTCCAACTGTACTGGCCGCCCTGATTACCCGAAACGCTCAGGGTGGTGCTGTCGCCGGGGCAAATACTTGTTGACCCTGTCACGGCAATGGTGTCGTTCACCAAGCACGCGCGGTGCAGGTTGTTGAGTCCGCCGGTGCCGGCAGTCCAGCCCCAGCGCACCAGGTTGTTGCCCGAAAACACATTGGCGGCTATGTTGTAGGTGGTGTTGATGCGCAGCACGCAGTCCACAAACACCTGCAACTGGAAGGTGGCGGGATTCCAAATTATTTGCACCTCGTGGTCTTGCCCATCTTCTATGTTGGTGCTGGTAGAAGACGCCTGCACAGGCGCCACAATGCTGTTGATGCCCGAGTGATCCACTGTTCCGTTGCGCGTAATGGCCAGGTGATCGAAGCTCGGGTCGCCCGATTCGGAATTCTGGTAGGTATCGAACTGGATGCAGAGGCTTGGCGTTAGATTCTGGAAGCCCATGCCGCCACCCAAATTGCCCAGAGCAGTGGTAGGGCCATTCTGCAACACGAAGGCCATGCCGTCAGCGCCATTGGCGTCCTGATTTCCGAAAAAGCACTGAAAACGCAAATCGAAAGGTTGGGTAAGGTCAATGAAGCCTGTGGTCCAGATGCTGCCGGCCTGACTGTTCACTGCCGGTGTAAGCTGAAGGCAGTTGCCGCCCAGAGGTGCCGCAGCGCCGTTGTAGGAAAAGCTTTGCGCCAGCGCATTGCCAGAGAATAGCAAAAGCACCCATACAAGCGAATTGCCCATCCATCTAGTCCAATTTATTAAGCCTTTGCCCATACCTTATTTCAGAACTGCGAAGAACGGACTTTTAATATTCCTTTCTTTTCCAATGGCCAAAATAGAAAAATGAACGGCTGGTGAACGCGCGAATGCGATCCGACCATTGTAAGCGAAAAACTAAATTGCCGGCTGTTTCATCATTGACCTAAATGCATTTTTTGTAAAGCACATGCCCATGTGGTTGAAGAAGGTCTTGCATACCGAAAAATACCGCCACGGATTGATCCTGTTGCTGGTAGCGCTAGCCGCTTATTGGCCTGTTTCCACCCTGTTTTATACTTTCAAGTGGGATGTGCTGGATGTTGTTCTTCCCTTGCGATACCATGTGGGCGAGTGTATCCGCCACGGCATCTTTCCCTTTTGGAATCCTTATCAGCTCACAGGCTTCCCCATTCATGCCGACCTGCAAGCCCCTACTTGGTATCCCGAACTTTGGCTCGTGGGCACTTTCGGCGGCTACAATTTGGCTGTTTTTCACGCCGTTTTTCTGAGCACCATTTTCGCCGCCGGACTGGGCTTTTACAAGCTTTGCACGCATTTTACTACCCAAAATTATTACGCCCTGATGGCCGCTACCATCTATATGCTCAGCGGATTTGTGGTGGGCCATGGGCAGCATTTTTTCGCCATAGTTGGCGCCGCGTGGCTGCCGTGGGTGCTTTATTATTACTTGCATTTTCTCAAGGCACCGCAGTTCGAGTATCTCGCCAAGCTCACCCTCGCCAGCTTTCTGCTATTAAATGGTGGATATCAGTCCATATCCATCATCACAGCCTATTTGCTTTTCGGGCTTTTTATTCAAAAAATTATTCTGGAACGGCGGAATGGCGAAAGGCTCAAGCAGCTCTTGGGCTACCACTTTTTGTGGGCCATGCTCTTGCTCGCCTTGTTGTCGCCCATTTTGGTTTCCACTATTCAGATCAGTGAGTTCACCACCCGCTTTAGCCAAGGCGCCATGGCGGATGAAATCATGAAAGGCCCATTCAGTCCGCAATCGCTCATTTCCCTTTTGCTGCCTTTTGGCGCTGCGCTGGGCGACGACATTTTCGCCACCGACATATCTCTGCGCAATGCCTACCTGGCTTTGTTGCCTTTGCTTGTTCTCCCTTTTGTGCGAAAAGCCGAACGCATCCCTTCCTCCTTGCGCTTCCTCTTGGGTTTTGGATTTGTGGCCCTGCTGGCCGCTATGGGCAGCTACCTTCTCATTCGAAAGCTGCTGGCAGATTTTTTCCCTCTGATGAACCAATTCCGCATGCCGGGCTACTTCATCCTTTTCGCCATCATTCCGGCCTTGCTGCTCTTTGTGCATGTGCTTCCCGCGGCGCTGCACGCCATTCGTCAAAACACGAAAGCCTTCAGAATAGCCATCCTATCGACGGTTCTGCTTATTGTGATCATCAATGTAGTGGCCGGTTTCATGTTCGAATTTCCTGCCTTCCATTGGGTAGGCGACACTTTTGATCAGCGCATGCACGCCCTCAGCTTCACCGATCGACTGGCCCTAAACGCTGTTGCTCAAATCCTCTTGCTCTCGCTCCTCTGGTGGTGGTGGGTAAGGAAATCAAATGCCGCCTTTTTCCACCGCGGGCTTTGGCTGCTGGTGGCTGCCGATATGTTTATGTCTGTGCAAGGCTATGCCTACTTTTCCACCTATTCGGCCATTTCGCCCCACGCCATTCAAGCCGACCTCGACCGATATCCAAGCGGATTTCCGGTGCCTCCCACAGAACCTATTGCAGATGCAAACCGCGGCGCGCTGCACGAGCGACCCCTGTGGCGCAACCT
>CAZBBV010000283.1:0-3056 GCA_964490025.1 uncultured Cryomorphaceae bacterium
TAGCCGGACTCACCGCTTTCTACATGTTCCGCATCTATTTTGGCATCTTTTGGGGCAAGGCCACCAAATACGAACATACTCCGCACGAATCGCCATTCACCATGACCCTTCCATTGATGGTGCTGGCCTTCATCACCATTTTTGCGGGCTTCATGCCTTTTAGCAGTCTGGTAAGCGCCGATATGGCCGGATTTCAAGCACATCTGCATTTGCCGCTCGCAGCCGCAGCTGTTGGCGTGGGCTTACTGGGCATTGGTGCCGCCTGGATTTTTTACAAAAAAGAAAACGACCTGGCCGAGCGCATGGCGAATGCTTTTGGAAAGCTGTACACCTGGACCTACCACAAGTTTTACTTTGATGAAATCTACCTCTTCGTCACGCGAAACATCATTTTCAAGCTCATTGCCGCGCCCATTGCCCGCTTCGACAAAAAGGTGGTGGACGGCACCATGGAAGGCATAGGCAACAAAACGGTGGTGATTTCGGAAAGAATAAAACCATTGCAGTCGGGCCGATTGCAAGATTATGCCTTCGCCTTCATCTCCGGCGTGGTGGTATTGGCGCTCATTTTCATTTATCTATGGACCAACTAACGCACTGATATGGACATTCTAACGCTTTTTGTGCTGGTTCCTGTGCTCACTGTGCTGGCATTGGTGTTTTCCAAGGGCCTTCATCAGGCGCGCATCACGGCTATGGTGGGCAGCATGGTGCAACTGGCCATGGCCATCAACCTGCTTTTTGCCTATTTCCGCGAAAGGGCGGTGAACGCGGACATCATGGTCTTTACCCGTGACCTGCTTTGGTTCGAGTCGTTCAATATCCACTACGCCATTGGGGTAGATGGTATTTCGGTGGCGCTCATCTTGCTTACTTCCATTGTGGTACTGGCGGGGGTGTTCATTTCCTGGAAAATGAGCGATCTGCCCAAAGAGTTTTTCATCTCGCTTATCATTTTGGCCACAGGGGTGTATGGATTTTTTATCTCCATTGACCTCTTCACCATGTTTGTTTTCTACGAAATAGCGGTGATTCCCATGTACCTGCTCATTGGCATTTGGGGTAGCGGTCCGAGGGAATATTCGGCCATGAAACTCACCTTGATGCTCATGGGTGCTTCGGCGGTACTGTTGGTGGGTATCTTGGGCATTTACTTCAATTCGAATGCTGATGGCGGTGCACTCACTTTCAATATTTTGGAGATAGCGCAGGTGAACATTCCTTTCGAGGCACAAAAACTTTTCTTCCCGCTCACTTTTATCGGTTTTGCGGTGTTGGGCGCTTTGTTCCCTTTCCACACCTGGTCGCCTGATGGACACGCCTCGGCACCTACTGCCGTGAGCATGCTGCACGCCGGCGTGCTAATGAAATTAGGCGGCTACGGCGTTTTCCGTGTGGCCATGTTCCTGTTGCCTGAGGGCGCGGTGGAATGGAGCAATGTGTTTATCGTGCTTTCCGCCATTGGTGTGGTGTACGGCGCTTTTGGTGCCATTCGCCAAACCGACCTGAAATACATCAATGCCTACTCTTCGGTGAGTCACTTGGGCATGGTGCTTTTTGCTTTGCTCATGCTCAACAAAACGGCCTGGAACGGCGCCATACTACAGTCGCTTTCGCATGGCTTTATGACCGCCCTTTTCTTTGCCCTCATTGGCATGATCTACGAACGGAGCCACACGCGCGACATCCACAAGCTTGGCGGATTGCTCAAGGTGATACCATTCATCTCCGTCACATACGTGCTGGCGGGGCTGGCCTCTTTGGGCCTACCGGGTTTTAGCGGCTTTGTGGCCGAGATGAACATTTTTGTAGGTGCTTTCGAGCACGACAGTACTTTTTACCGCGTGGCCACCATAGCCTCCGTTTCGGCCATAGTGATTACGGCGGTGTACATTCTTCGTGTGGTGGGCACCATGCTCATGGGCCCGGTGACCAATCCCGAACATCTGGACATGGCCCCTGCCACCTGGTACGAAAAGACGGGCATTGTGCTGCTCATGATTCCCATAGTGGGCATGGGCGTGGCACCGCTGTGGCTCAGCGAAATGATTTTGAAAAGTGTTGCGCCATTCTTGGCGGGCTTGGTGTAAACAATGGAAATGAAGCGTAGAACCGAAAGATAAATAGGACAAACATGGATTCAGCTGCTTTTTTACTCATGCGCCACGAGCTTAGTCTGCTCGTGCTGGCTTTGCTGCTGCTGGTAGCCGAAATATTCGTGCGCGACAGCCGCAAACACAGCCTGGTGGATTTGTCCATTTTCCTTTTCGGCATCCACACTGCCATGGGTTTTTTGCCCTTGCCCACCGGGGAAATATTTGGTGGCAGCTTCAGCACCACGCCGCTCATTCATTTTTTCAAAAATGCCTTGAATATTGGCGTGCTTATCCTGCTGTTGCAATCGGCGCAATGGATCAGAACACAGTTGGTGCCCCTGCAAAAAGGAAGTGAGTTTATTATCATCCTGTTCAGTTCCCTGCTGGGCCTCTACTTCATGATTTCCGCCGGCGATTTTCTCATGTTTTATATAGGCCTGGAGCTGAGCACCCTGCCGTTGGCGGCCTTGGCAGCCATTGAGCACACCAAGCGCATCAGCAGTGAGGCGGGCATCAAGCTCATACTATCTGCGGGTTTTGCTTCGGGCATTTCGATTTTTGGCATCAGCTTTATCTACGCCGCCACAGGCTCCATCTTTTTTGCGGACATCAGTCAGAGCATTACTGCCGGGGCTTTGCCGGTGCTGGGTTTCATCTTGTTCGTTTCCGGCCTTTCGTTCAAAATTTCGCTGGTGCCCTTCCATTTCTGGACCGCGGATGTGTATGAAGGCGCTCCGGTGAGCATTGCGTCCTACCTCTCAGTCATTTCGAAAGGCGCGGCCGTGTTTGTACTCACCATACTGTTGTTCACCGTTTTCCGCCCAATGATGGCGCTATGGGAAAACATGCTCTACGTGCTGGCGCTGGCCACCATGTTTGTGGGCAATCTTTTTGCACTTCGCCAGCAAAACATCAAGCGCTTTCTGGCTTTTTCGTCTACTGCGCAGGTGGGATTCATCC
>CAZBBV010000284.1:0-2792 GCA_964490025.1 uncultured Cryomorphaceae bacterium
GACGTTTGGGTAATTCACTTTCATGGACAAATAATAAGAGCTATTCGGATTCAAGTATTCGATAAAATAAATGCCCTCAGGGATCTGCTTGTCACCCTCCAAAAGTTTTGGTCCAAGAACACCACTAAAGGCTGTAAAAGGATAACGCTTCACAAGAAAATATTCACTTTCAATAATTGCGTAGACTTCCAAAATTCGTTCTTCCTTTAGCCCCACAAATACCAAATTGTCAGGCCATCCTTCAATATTAAGTTCCAATAAGTTTGATCGTAGTCTTTCTTCAACATCAACTACTATTCGCTCATAAACGCTTTGAACAGTTTCTTTTCCTTTAAGAGTTGTAATCAACGGCATATACAGGCTTCGACCATATCTCAAGAAAATAAGTGCGGCTAAAACCAATAAGCCCAAAATGATGATCGAATTTCGCATAGACTTCGTCTTTATTACCAGCTCATTGAACTATAATTATGAATATTGCAGAACAACATGTGGACGAAAATACTACTCCTATAATGAATCTTACTCGTCGGTAAGACAATACTTTTCATAAAACCAATCTTGAAAATGTCGTTTGAAACAATTTCCCCTGAAGATGTATACTTGATTCGACAGTTAGGCGAGTATGAATTATGCGCATTTGAGTTAAAAGGAAAACGACTAGTCGCCACCCGACTAGGCGATAAACTCCTGGCTTTCGAGCGACGCTGCCCACACGAAAATGCCGATTTGGCCCTTGGAAAAGTAGAAGATTGCCACATCATTTGCCCGCGTCATCACTTTCGCTTTTCCTTGCTTTCCGGGCGGCAAGAGCCCGTTGGGCTGTTCCTGAACACATACGCTATTGAAGAAAAAGAAAACGAATTGGGCATTTATTATCCGGATTCCTTTTGGAAGCGTTGGTTTGGGTAGAGCCGCCAAAAAAAGCTTCAAACAAATACCTTTTCCGGAACAAAAAAATACCTTTGAATCATGGCAACCTTTAAAATAAAAGTAAGCAATAAAGTGCTTGACAGATTTTTAAATACGCTGAAGCAATTCAATAGCAACGACATTCAAATTGTCCAAGAATTTGTAAACGTAGAAGAGGCAAAACGATATGTTCAAGAGTCATTAACCAAACTTGAATCGGATGAATCTCAGAGCATTTCTGTAGAAGAATTAGCCGAGCGACTAGAGCGGATCATAAAAGAACTTGAATCTTCAGCTGCTGATATCCAATTCTTTATTGATAATCAAGGATTCTTAAACGGGTTCGAAAATTTCTCGTCCTCCAGCATGGGCAGGTCGGTAAGGGTGAGCATAAAAGCCACCAAGGCTTGCATCTGGGTTTGATTCAGGTTGGCTTGTCGCACACCGCCCCCAGGAAGGCGCAGCGGAGGCGATAGGTTTGGATGGTCTTGTACGCCATTGCTGTAGTGCTGCACCACTTCCATCAGGGTGGCAAAGCGTCCGTCGTGCATGTAAGGACCCGCCACCGCCACATTGCGCAGCGAAGGCGCTTTGAACAGCCCCACCTGCGCCGGATTGTTGGTCACCCCGCCGAAACCCTCGTCTACCGCAGGTACTTCAAGACCATTGTTCAGCGGACCCGGAGCTATAAAGGCATCTGTGCCATGACATGGCGCGCAACTGCCCAAAGCAGGACTGAAAAAGATGTTCTTACCCAGGTTTTCCTGTTGGGTATAGTTTGGAAAAGGATCGAGCGGTGTGGCCACCTGCGCCCTGCCTTCGTCGAAGCGGCTGCGGTAGCTCACCATGCTGCGCACATACTGCGCCAGGGCATACGACACCCGTTGTGCATTTATCTCCTCTGTTCCGAAGGCGTTCTTAAACAAGGGCGCGTAGTAGGGAAGTTTCATAAGGCGCTCAATCACGGTGTCGAGCGTCAGTCCCATTTCCACTTCGTCCTGGATGGGCATGAGCACCTGGGCTTCCAGCGTTCCGGCGCGCTGGTCCCAAAAGAAGCTACCCGGATTGTAAAAACGGGCGTTGGCCAATCGCATGCTGTGCCGTCCGGTGAGTCCGCCTTCGAAACCCGCGCTCAGCGTGGCATCATCCGTAAATCCGCGGTCCTGACGGTGGCACGAGGCGCAGGCTATGGTGTTGTTTTTACTCAGGTTTTTATCGAAAAAAAGCACGCGACCCAGCGTGGCGCCGTGGTCGCTCACCGGGTTGTTGAAGGGCGTGTTGTCCGCATTCATGATGTTGGCTGCCATCAGGTGGGCGGGCAGCTCAGGCAAGGCGTAGTTGAAAGGCGTTTCGGGCAGGTTCAGGTATTCGGCCACAGGATCGGTGGGCGGAACGGGGGCAGGGTCTTTTTTGCAGGCACTAAGCGCCACAAGCATGGCCAATAGCGGGAGAGGATGTCTTTTCATGGTAAGCTCAGGTTTTGGTAAAGCAAGGATAAGACTAAGCCCTGAGCTTTGGGTTTAATGGCGGGAGGAAATTTTATGAGAGCGAAAACAGATTGAGTCTTGAGTGTGCGTTGATAGGAATGCCTATGTTTGAAAGGATGGAAAAGGAAACAAATAGAAGGATTGGTAGGATTGATATGGGCAAGGAGGATAAATCCCTGCCGGAATGCGGAATGGTTAATATTTAATAATCCATGAAGAAAATATTACTTACTCTCTATGCCTTCAGTCTTCTTCATTCATGTGTCTTGATCCGAATGGATGATAGCATTGATCTAGGCAGTAATTATAGGTTTGTTCAAGACTACCCACAAAGTATATTGTATCACCACGGACAAAAATATGAAGGCATAGGGATTGAAATAATTCCACCAT
>CAZBBV010000284.1:2823-3046 GCA_964490025.1 uncultured Cryomorphaceae bacterium
GGTCATTTCATATAAATTCAATGAACGATATATAAGAGCAAAGTCTCAAGAGATTGATGAAATGACAGGAAATAAGGAAGGCTTACCAATCCACTATTGGATTATTGATAAAACGAGCAACGGGGCTACACCTGAGCCTTTGGACTCTGTGGGTTTTTATAAGTCTATAAATGAACTAGAAATTGAACTTGGGTTGTAATCAAAACGAACAAGTGCCACTCCA
>CAZBBV010000285.1:0-628 GCA_964490025.1 uncultured Cryomorphaceae bacterium
GAAAATTAAATGGAGAAAGATTAAAATATGTAGCAGATTTTAATTGTGAATAAACCTAGGCTTCCCCTTGCTGGCGCAAGCGTCCTCGCTTGTGCCGTTTCTGAAAGTAACAAGTCTACTTTAGTATTGGAGCGTCTCTCTTTGACTTGCTGAGTGCAACGAAGCAACTCATTGAAAACCATTGCGCGGAATAGAAAAGCTGGACATGGCTTTGTGAACTTCGTGGCGCTCTTTGTGCGCTTTGTGGTTAAGTCGGTTTTACCACGGAGTTCTCAAAGCCCAATGCACAGAGGACACGAAGAATAAAGGGAAACTCATTAATGAAGACTGTGTTTTGCGTCCTTTACGTGAAATAGATAAGCGCTTCCGAAAACTCGTTACTAGGGTTCAAGAAAATTGATGCGCAATGCCCTATGCATTTCCGGCGCGAAACTCCCCGCATATTAATCTCAATAGGAAATCCCTATTTGCCATTTTCTACTTGAATTTTGTCGGCAAAACGATTTAAACCGCCACCGGTTTAATTACTGGAAACGGCGGATCAAAAAATGCACCATGAGCATTCCGTTGGTCCAGCTTGGAGGTTTGCCAAGCTTTTCCGGAAAAAACTTCCCTGAAACAGCAAAGT
>CAZBBV010000285.1:638-3005 GCA_964490025.1 uncultured Cryomorphaceae bacterium
ACGGTCAACCCATTTCAGGCATAGAACTTACCACTTACAACTCAGCACTCAACACTAAGCACTCAACACTAAGCACTCTATTCAACCACCAACTTCTCCATCCATTTATGTCCGGTTGTGCTTTCGCATTCCATCCAATAGATGCCTGATGGAAGGCGAAGATTGAATTGCGCTTTGTCCTCATTAAGCATGGCCGTGCTATAAACAACTTGTCCGAGAAAATTGAGCACGCGTATTTCGCCAGTGAATGGTGCATAAAACTGCAAGCTGAAATTGCCGCCCGAAGGGTTGGGGTAAAGGAAAGCTCTGGTCGAATGCTCATCCAAGCCTACACCTTGCACCTGAACACATAGAGAGGTGTCCACACAAGTGCCGTCGTCCACAATCACTGCGTAGAAGCCATTGCCTGTGGCCACCCAAAGTTGCGTAGTGGCTCCGGGCACTATGGTTTGCGAAATGCAATTGTACCATTGGTAGGTAGCGCCCGCCAAGTCAGCACTCAGAAAGACGCCGCTGGCCGAGATGCCCACATTCACACTGTCCATGCTTAGGGTAAGCTCCACCAGCGAGTCGCAGCCTGCGGCGTTCACCAAAGTATCCTGATACACGCCCGGCTGCGTAATGCTTTGGCTGCCAAAAGTGTAGGTCGATTTTTTACAAAAACTATCCGAAAGTTGAGTGGCGCTGTAAGGCGCAGTACCCTCCACGAAGTTGGATGTAGTGCCGGTCATAGCGAAACCCGACATGGTGCCGTGGTTTGTGCCGGCGGCATCATTCAAAATATTTATTCCCACGTTGTTTCCATTGGCCACCCCTTGATCCATTCGGTACAAGGCCACCAGGTTGGGATCGCCGGGAGTGAGGCACTCTGAAAAGATTCCGGCAACCTCTGTATCTGTTAAAGCCTTGTTCCAAAGGCTCACTTCATCCAGCTTTCCACCTAACCTAAATGGATTGGCGGAAAATGGCAGAAAGCCAATGTTGAAAGGAAGGGTGGTGCTGGTGATGCTTCCGGATGCGGGAATGCTACTGTTAAAAACCCCATTCAAATAAGATTTAAGCGTAGTGCCGTCGTAGGTAAGTGCCAGGTGGTTCCATTGGTTGATGGAGAATCCGGTGAGGTTGACAGTGTATACGCCCGAGTTCCCCGTAAAGCGGCATTCCACTGTGGTTTGGTTCAGGTGCAACAAGTAAAAATCAGCGTTCAGATCGTTTCGAAACCCTATGATGCCATCAAAATTGGGATAGTTGGGCGCAGGGTTGGTGGCCCACACCCAGCAAGTCATGCTCATTCCTGTGCTAGCGGCAATGAGGGCTGAACCGTTGGGCACCGTCACCTGGTCGTCCACACCGTCGAAATAAAGGGCGTTGTTTTGGGCAAATAAGAACTGACCGGAAAGCAAGGCCACAAGCCATAGGCTTTTGTTAAGCAGTTTGTTGGTTTTCATAAGGCATAGGTTTGTATTACAAATGTAATCGCCTCACTTTGTCACACAATAAATTAAAATGTGCACTTGAACCTTTACTTTCGTCAGGAACATTTTTTATCGGGATGAGCAGGATCATACTTTCTTTTACGACAATTTTTTTACTGGCTTGCACCTCAGCACAGGCCCAGACTGCTACGGAGATGGCCCAACATTTTCTAGAGGCCATGCGCTATGGCGATCAGGCAGATGAGCATTTAAATGGATTGGAAATGCTCACGCCTGAAAAACTGGAGAAAGACCTACCCAACGACGAGTACAAGAAGGCCTTTTGGATAAACCTATACAACGCCACCGTGCAATATCTGCTGCTTGAAGACAGCACGCGCTACGAAAACCGAGACAAGTTTTTCCAAACCCGCTGGATAAAAGTGGCCGGTGTGGACATGTCGCTCGACGAAATGGAGCATGGCATATTGCGCCGTTCAGAAATAAAATACGGCTTGGGCTATGTGAAAAATCCTTTTGTTTCCGATTTCATCAAGCGCCATCAGGTAGAGGTGAAAGACAGCCGCATCCACTTTGCGCTCAATTGCGGAGCGGGCAGTTGCCCGCCCATCAGTTTCTATTCTCCAGAAAACATCAACGAAGAACTGGACCTCTCGGCCATGGGCTTTTTGAAAGCCACCACAAGTCTGGAAGGCAACACGGTGTACGTGACTCGGCTGTTTCAGTGGTTCAAGGGCGATTTTGGTTCGGACGAGTGCATCATCAAGTACCTGAAACGCTATGAGGCGCTGGCCCCCGGGCAAAACCCGAAGAAGATTGAGTATTTGGAATACGACTGGAAATTGGCCATTGGTGTGTATGAATAAACCTACGATATGCGAATAGTTTCTTTTAATGTGAATGGAATACGGGCCGCCGCCAAAAAGGGCCT
>CAZBBV010000286.1:0-2994 GCA_964490025.1 uncultured Cryomorphaceae bacterium
TTTCATCCTTCCCCGCGTTAAATCGTAATAGGCTATTGAAGTATCGGTTACAATAAATCCGTTCTCCCATCCAAAGAACACATAGGTGTGTTTCATTACAGAGTGAGGTAGCAAATCTCTCGATTGATTAAAGAGTGAATTAGTAAATCTTGCAGTAATCAAAGTTGCAGAGTGGGTATCTGAAGTAGTGATTTCTCTCCTTACTAATCTTCTAAAGATTGTATCATTCATTCCGTAAGGATTAATCCATCCAACATCCGAAAGAAGGCTATCTGGAATGGGAAGCATAATTCTCACTTTTGAGTTGGAGTTTGCGCAAAGCGTATCAGGACAATAGGGATAGAATGGAATTGAAACAGGTTCAATAACAATAATGATTGAGTCAACTGGTATTGAATCAAAAACCAATGGCAGATTAGCATTGTTCAGATCTAAAATAAATTCATACTCACCGTCATATGGTGCAGTCTGAGGACCTGAAACGGCATTAATCAAAGATTTATAGATGTCATAAGAATTCTGGGCAAGGGCAGTACTGATTGAAATAAAGAGGACAATCAACAGGGCTGCGAAGCGAGTGTTAAATGTTTTCATAACAACAGGTTTTTAGGTTAGAGGACCAGTTTGAGTAAGTGGTCGTGGAGCGAATATAACCAAAAGAGCTTTAATGATCTGTTTTTCAAGCCTGAATAATTTCATGAATGCGAGTTTAGTGTCCTTCTATTACCGAAAGAGAGTCTCCAAACGGGATAAAAGATTTTCTTACAAAATCTGCATCCTATACGCATCCAGCTTGATGAAGATGAAAAGCAGGATGGTGAAGCCCCACAAAGCCGAGCCTCCGTAGCTTAAGAAAGGCAGAGGAATACCCACCACCGGCGCCAGGCCAATGGTCATGGCAATGTTGATGGCAAAGTGGAAGAGGATAATGGAGCCGACACAATAGCCGTACACTTTGCTAAACTGAGATCGCTGTCGTTCGGCTACCATAAATATTCGGATGATGAGAAAGGTGAAGAGCAATACCAAGGCCGCACTTCCCACAAAACCAAACTCTTCGCCCACGGTGCAGAATATAAAGTCGGTGGACTGCTCGGGCACAAAATCGAACTTGGTTTGGGTTCCTTTCAGGTAGCCTTTGCCGAAGAAACCGCCTGAGCCAATGGCTATCTTGCTTTGCTCGGTGTTGTAACCAATGCCTTGCGGGTCGTGGGCTTTGCCCAGCAATATGTTGATGCGGTTTCGGTGGCGGTCTTCCAGCAGGTTGTTGAAAGAATAATCCACCGATTGGGTAAAAGCCACCGCCGCCGCCACAAGCACCACCACACGGATAAAGTCTTTACGCTTTCGGCGGGTAAAGAGTAGACTGGCCACACCAATAAAAGCAATTAAGGAGATGAGCCAAATGGTGGGAACCACCAGGCTCAAGAGGAAAAGAGCAGCTAGGGCAAAGCCACCCCAAAGGAAAATGGGGTTTAGTCCAAAACGGTGCAATACAAGGATGAAGGAGGTATACACTATTGCCGATCCGGCATCAGGTTGCGGCAAGATGATTAGCGCCGGCAGGAACACGATTAGGAAGGATATGACGGTGTTGCGCAGCGATCGCAAATTGAAAGTAGGCGATAGCGACAGCCAATAAGCCAACATCAGGGAGGTGGAGAATTTGGCGAATTCGGAAGGTTGCAGGCTGAACCCTCCTATTTCGAACCACGAGCGAGCACCCGAAACTTTCTTTCCGAAGAAAAGGACCAGGATAAGAAGTGCTAGAGTTATGAGGTAAACCACTGGCGCCGATTTTTGAAACAGCCGCCCATCCACGGTCATGATGGCAAGGATTAGGACCACAGAGCCGCATATCCAGAGAAACTGTTTGCCGTATCTCTGCTGCGTATCGAATAGGCTGCTGTGCGATTCGTTGTATACCGACGAATGAATGCTCAGCCAGCCCAAAATAACAAGCGTGATGAAAAGCGCTACCAGCGTCCAATCGACATACGAGAATATGCTTTTCTGCTCTCTCATTTCTTCTTGTTATACACCCTATCGCTTCGGTATTCTTCCTCCAGGCTGCCTTCCAGCATGCGCTTCTCAATCTCCGGTCGCAGTATCTCGCCGGTCAAATATTTCTCAATGATGAGACTGGCAATAGGCGCTGCCCAACGGCTGCCCCAATAGCCATTTTCCACGATCACCGCCATGGCAATTTTTGGGTTGTCTTTTGGCGCAAAGGCAATAAATATGGAGTGGTCTTGCCCATGTGGATTCTCGGCCGTTCCTGTTTTTCCGCAAATTTGAATTCCCGGCACTCGCGACCAGTAGCCAGTACCTTCCGGCGATTCGAACACCCCAAGCATACCATCAATTACTGTTTCGAAATGACGCGGGTCCACAGTCGTGTATTTCGGAATGGTGTAGTTGGTATCGTTTATGGGCTTGCCGTCTATTTCCTTTACGATATGAGGGGTGTAATAGTAGCCCCGGTTGGCCACAGCTGCCGTCATATTGGCCAGTTGAATTGGGGTTACCACCAACTCACCTTGTCCTATCCCGAGCGAAATGGTGGTTACGGCACGCCATCTCTTTGCGCCGTATATTTTGTTAAAATAATCGCCGTCGGGCACGAATCCTTTGCGGCCTGTCCAGAGGTCGTTGTTCAGAAACTGCCCTAACCCAAAGCTTTTTACATGCTTGCTCCATGCATTGAGCCCGTCATAAGCCGTTGGATGGTTTTCCACAATTTGCTTGTAAACCGTGCAGAAATATCCATTACAAGATTTTACTACCGCCCTTTCTAAGGCATAGCTTCCTGCTGCGGCATGACAGGCCACATGCAACTTTCCGGAGCGAAAGCCATCCCGGCAATAAATCTGACTTTCGGTAGTAATCACCCCTTCCTGTAGCCCAATTAGCCCAATCAAAATTTTAAAAGGTGAACCCGGTGGATACTCTGCCAGCAGTGAGCGGTCGTAGAGTGGGATGTTGAATGTATCC
>CAZBBV010000287.1:0-2982 GCA_964490025.1 uncultured Cryomorphaceae bacterium
TTTTCTCGCTGTGTGGCAATTGTTCGATTTTTTCAACCGCCACAGCAACAATATTCGATTAAAGCCCTGGGTGCTTAGCGGCTTGTTTTTAGGCTTGGCCATTCTTACCAAAGGGCCGGTGGCGCTCATAGTTTGGTCGTTGGTGGCCTTCTTTTTACTGTTATCACATGGTTTTCGAAAGATTCCCGGCATTGTGGAGCTGATAGTTTTCATTTCTGTTTTGCTAATAGTGGGTGGCAGTTGGTTTGGTGCCCAATGGATAAATGGAAATAGCGCGGTGGTTTGGGAATTTCTACGTGTTCAGAAAGAGCTATTCAGCATGGGTGTGGCAGGCCACGAGCAGCCATTTTACTACCACACCCTTGTGTTGCTTATTGGTTGTTTTCCTGCATCATTTCTGGCATTGCCGGTTTTTTTCTCCAGGCTTCATCCTTCCGGCCGCGAACGCATATTGCTCTTTGGGATGAAAGTTTTTTTCCTGGTTGTCTTGGTGCTTTTCAGCATAGTAAAAACCAAGATTGTCCATTACTCCTCACTGGCCTATTATGCCATCACCTTTTTAGCAGCCTACACAGTGGTGGAATGGGACAGATTGAAATCTACAGGATGGATAAAGGCCGTGGGCATCTTGCTTTTGGCAGTGGTTTCGGCCTCCATGGCGCTCATTCCTTTGTTGGACAAATACAAAGAGAAATGGCTGCCATGGGAAAGTATGGATGCTTTTACACGAGCAAACCTAATGGTCGATCCCGGCTGGGCGGGTTGGGAATGGATGCTTGGGCTTGTCTATTTCGTGCTTGGCCTTTGGTTTATTCTTAAGCTGCCAAAAAGCATAGCCAAACTTCTGGTGATCTCCACTGTAGTGGTAAACATGTTTATACTGATCTATCCTGCCAGAATAGAACGCATCACACAAAATGGGGCTGTGTCGCTTTACAAAAGCTTGTCGGGCAAGCAGGTGTACATCAGGCCGTTGTATATGAAAAGCTATGGCTATTTGTTTTACAGCAAATACCCCAATCATGCCAGCAAGCTGAAAAGCAACGACCACTGGCTGATGACAGGCGATATAGACAAGGATGCCTATTTCATACTACGCAATAAGGATCTGAAAAATCTCGATACGATAGCAAACAGAGTGAGAACCGTTGAAGTGCGAGGGGGCTATGTTTTGCTCAGAAGGGCGAAACCCGAAAACTGATTATTTACGGAACTCGTAGAGCTTCGACTTCATCAATCCCATTTTGCAAAAGAAGTGAACAAAAGATGTTTTCAGAACACCCAATCCGTAGATGCTGGAATTCTTGATGTTTATAGACGAAGCGTCGTCAAAGTATTTTGTAGGGCATGTTACTTCCGCAATGTCATACCCGTAATAGATAATTTGCGACAGCATCTGATTGTCGAATACGAAATTGTCTGAATTGTTGTCCAGATTCAAAGTCTCCAATACCTCGCGACTAAAAGCCCTGTAGCCGGTGTGGTATTCCGAAAGCTTGTGGTTTACCAGTATGTTTTGAGTAAAAGTAAGGATGCGGTTGGCTACATACTTATACCAAGGCATGCCGCCTTTCAAAGCGCCTTTGCCGAGAATTCTTGAACCCAAAACCACCGGATAAAGTCCGGAGGCAATCAGATAGCTCATGCTAGGAATGAGTTTGGGCGTGTATTGATAGTCGGGATGCACCATGATGACAACGTCTGCACCCAACTCCAAAGCCTTACGGTAACACGACTTTTGGTTTCCGCCGTATCCCGTGTTTTTTTCATGTTTTACTATATGCCTTATGCCAAGAGCACGTCCAACTTCCACCGTGTTGTCGCGGCTGTTGTCGTCTACCAACACCACTTCATCCACCACATCCATGGGTATCTCGCGGTAGGTTTGTTCCAAAGTTTTGGAGGCATTGTAGGCAGGTAAAACGACAACAATTTTCTTTCCGTAAAGCATGATATCGGGTTTAAATGGCTGCAAAAATAGAAAACTTGAGGTAGGGCATAGCCTTATTTGCTCATGGGCAATTCGATAATGAATTTTTGTTAGTTTGGCTCAATAAACCATTAACCCTAGGCATTACATGAAACAGCGCTACGTGTTTTCAGTGGCCCTCCTCATCTTGAGCTTTCTGGCTATTCACACACAGGCACAATCTTTAAATGGAACTGTGGTGGATTACCAAACGGGAGACCCCATTCCGGGGGCTAGTGTGCTGATAAAAGGCACACCCGTGGGTGTAAGCACGGATGGGAATGGCGCCTTTCAATTGCCCACAGCGGGACTCACTTGGCCACAGAAATTGGTCATAAGCTTCATAGGTTACGAGAATCTGGAGGTAGACATCAATGCAAATAGCAAGAATCTAAAGATTAGACTCAGATCGAGCGATTTTAATCTGGATGATGTGACAGTGGTGGAGACCCGACTGACCGAAAAGCAAAAAGAAGAGCCACTCACGGTGGAGACTATGGATGTAATTGCCATCAAGGAAGCGCCATCCGGATCGTTTTATGACAACCTTGGAAACTTGAAAGGAGTGGATTTGACCGCCGCCAGCATTGGTTTTAAGGTAATCAACACCCGCGGATTCAATAGTACTTCGCCGGTAAGAACACTTCAGATAATAGACGGTGTGGACAATCAGGCACCCGGACTCAATTTTTCATTGGGCAATTTTCTTGGCGCTTCCGATCTTGATGTGATGAAAGTTGAGGTTATCGCGGGAGCAAGCAGTGCCTTTTATGGGCCAAATGCTTTCAATGGTGTTATCAGCATGACCACCAAAGATCCTTTTCAGTTTCAGGGCATAAGTGCCTCCGTGAAAGTAGGGGAGAGAGCGCTTACCGAAACTGCTGTGCGGTGGGCGCAAGTGTGGAAAAACAAGGAAGGAGAGGATAAATTTGCCATTAAGCTAAATCTTTTTTACCTGCGGGCAAACGACTGGGAAGCCGACAATTATAGCGAGTCTTTTCAAAGTGAAGTTG
>CAZBBV010000288.1:0-2963 GCA_964490025.1 uncultured Cryomorphaceae bacterium
CCTTCTTGCCAAAGGAATTCTGTTGTGCGCAGGAAAAGTCGGGTGCGCATTTCCCAACGCACCACATTGGCCCATTGGTTTATGAGCAATGGTAGGTCGCGATACGATTGTATCCACTTGCGGTAGGTGTCCCAAATGATGGTTTCGGAAGTGGGGCGAACGATCAGTTCTTCTTCCAACTTGGCGGTTTCGTCCACCTCAATGCCTTTTCCGTCGGCGCTGGTCTTGAGGCGATAATGGGTTACTACGGCGCATTCCTTCGCAAAACCTTCCACATGGGCCGCTTCTTTCGCAAAATAACTTTTGGGGATAAATAGCGGGAAATAGGCATTCACATGGCCGGTTTCTTTGAACATGCGGTCAAGTTCGGCTTGCATCTTTTCCCAAATGGCATAGCCGTAGGGCTTGATGACCATGCAACCGCGCACGCCACTGTTCTCAGCCAAGTCGGCCCTTACTACGATATCGTTGTACCACTTTGAATAATCTTCTGCCCGTGTGGCTCTACTTTCTGACATGCCTATGGTATAATAATTGTTTAATTTTAGAAGCCCTAAAAAGGGGCTCAAAGCTAATAAAATTCAGGGCTATGAAAGTTTACCATAAAATATACAGCGCACTCATTTTCGCCTTTCTGCTCAGCGCCTGCTCGAGCACTTTTTATGCGGAAAGAGGCCAATACGAAGACGGCATCTACAACCCCATTGTGCAAGAGCCGCTCCTTGCTTCCACTTCCACAACCGAAGACTATGACTACGTGCTTCCTTTGGAATCGCAGCAAGCCATGAGCCCTTATGGCTCCAATCTCTCTCCTTCACCTTCCATTTGGAACAACAACGGAAACGCCAACTTCAACAACGGATGGGGCGATTATGGTTACTACAACAATTGCAACTGGAACTGCAACAGTTGGCTCAACTACGGCAGCAGCTGGTATTCACCTTGGGGCTACTACAGCCCTTGGAGCTGGCAAATGACCATGTTTTTCGGCACTCCTTATGGATCGTATTACGGAAGCCCTTATTACAACCCCATGTATTACGGATGGGGATATGGTTATGGCAACAACTTCTGGCCTTGGGGTGGCGGCTTTTATGGCGACAACAATCCGTACGGAACGCATTACGGACCTAGAACGAGCATTCAGTTGAATCCCATTGGGGCGCGAAACATAATCACCACCAACACCAATCAGGGTGAGCGTGTGATAACACGAGAAAAAACGCCACAAACACCAAATACATATACCGGTACGCGCTACGACCCTACGGTAAAGACAAATCCGAATACGGGAACGGAAACAAAAAATCGGGGAACCAGAGGCGGATGGCTAAACGACATAAGCAACTCTTCGTGGAGATCGGGTAGTCCGGGCGAAAAGGAAAGAGGCGGTTGGTTGAACGACTATATCCAAGGGATTCCGTCGTCCAATGAGCGAGGTGGCGGAAGTGGCGTGCAACGACCTGACAATTCGCGTTCGCCGGGCACCTTTACGCCGGGTGGTGGTCGTGGTGGCAGTCCTGTAAGCCCTCCGGTAAACCGAGGATCAGGCAGGCCATGATGATACGTTCGCTTTCCATCTTCATTTTATTGTTCAGCACCACGGCCTTTGGACAAAACTACCGTGATGTGGCACGCTACTCCGGCCAACAGCCCTTTGGTACCGCGCGATTTGTTTCCATGGGCGGTGCTTTCAGCGCATTGGGCGGCGATCTTTCGGCCATACACCTCAATCCTGCCGGTGTGGCGGTGTTCAATATGTCGGAAGCGGGACTCTCGCTCAACTTTGTGAACATTGATACAGAAAGCAGCTACTGGGGAAACACGAGCCAAAACACAGAGTCGGCCTTTAACCTGTCTAATTTCGGCTTTGTGACCAACGACGAACCACTAAAAAAAGAAAGCCGCTGGAACCGTTGGGCCATGGGCATTACCTATAACCGGCTCAACGACTTTAATGGCCAAACGCTGGTGGATGGAATCAACCCGAACACTTCTTATTCAACCGTTTTTCTTCAAGGAGCACAGGGAATTTCAATTGAAAACCTAGGCGCCTTCGACAGCTACTTGGCTTGGGACAGCTACCTGATTGACACCCTTGGCACGGTGGACAACTATGTAAATACCGTGGCAGTGCCCGGCCAAAGGGAAAGGGTAATCGGCGAAAGCTCCGGTGGAATGAATGAGTTTGGCATTTCCGTAGGCGGCATGTTGGATAAGAAATTCTACATAGGTGGTAGCCTCAATCTAGCCTCGGCCAATTACCATTCGCGCAATCTGTACACCGAATCAGATTTTATCGATTCCAATGCGGTCCCTTTAGATTATTGGAGTTTTGAAAACATCTTGAAATCCACCGGTACCGGTGTGAACCTGAAAATTGGCGCCATTTGGATGGCTACAAAGTATTTTAGGGTTTCGGCGGCCTACCATTCGCCTACCTGGTGGCAATTCACAGAAGAATACACCGCGGAGATGAAAACGGGCTTCAACAATGGCGCAAACTTCATCAGCACCTCGCCGCTGGGCTACTACGAATACCAAATGACCACGGCAGGAAAGCTTTTGCTCGGAACCGCTTTTGTGCTGGGCAACCACGGCCTCATCAGTGTGGATTATGAATTCGTGTACAACCAAAACGGTAGGCTCAAGGCCGACAATTTCAGCTTTTCGGAAGCCAACAAAGAAATTCAGAACCTGTTTGAACGCAGCAACAACCTTCGCTTAGGTGCCGAATGGCGCATAGGCATCATTTCGTTGCGCGGCGGCTACGCTATTGTGCAAGGTCCTTATGCGAATGTGCAAAATGGACTCACCAACATTCTTTCAGGCGGCCTTGCGCTGCGTGGAAAAGACTGGCTGCTCGAAATGGCCTACCAAACGGCGGTGACCAATTCCGAAGACTATCTGTATCAGCCTATTGTTCCCGAAATGATGGAAAAGGCGCAATATACCACCACCCG
>CAZBBV010000289.1:0-854 GCA_964490025.1 uncultured Cryomorphaceae bacterium
TGAAAGTTGAGGTTATCGCGGGAGCAAGCAGTGCCTTTTATGGGCCAAATGCTTTTAATGGTGTTATCAGCATGACCACCAAAGATCCTTTTCAGTTTCAGGGCATCAGTGCTTCCGTGAAAGTAGGGGAGAGAGCGCTTACCGAAACTGCTGTGCGTTGGGCGCAAGTGTGGAAAAACAAGGAAGGCGAGGATAAATTTGCCATTAAGCTCAATCTTTTTTACCTGAGGGCAAACGACTGGGAAGCCGACAATTATAGCGAGTCTTTTCAAAGTGAAGTTGCCGCGGGCAACCCGGGCGGTTGGGATGCCATCAACATCTATGGCGACGAGGATATTTCGCTTAACAACAACAGCTTTACCAGCATTGGTAATGTGCGCGAGTATCCCGGATTGGGCACCATATTTCGCACCGGATACAAAGAAGTGGACCTGGTGGACTACAACACCCGAAATGGAAAATTTTCTACCTCATTGCACTACAAATTCAATGAGAAAACCCAATTGATATATGCCTTCAATTACGGCACAGGTACCACTGTGTATCAGGGCGACAATAGATACAGCCTAAAGAATATTCAGTTTTTCCAAAATAGAATAGAGCTGAAAGAAGATGGTAAATATTTTATCCGCGCTTATGCCACTAATGAGAATGCGGGCGATAGCTATGATGCTGTGTTTACCGCCATTAAGATGCAAGAAGCGGCTATGGCCAACGAACAATGGATCAATCAATATTCGACCTACTGGGCCAGCGTAATATCTCCTCAAATAAGGCAGTTGCCCGGTGTTCAAGAAATATACAATACCCCCGGACCATTCGACACTGCCGCACTCTATAATATTTTAGCCCTC
>CAZBBV010000289.1:864-2951 GCA_964490025.1 uncultured Cryomorphaceae bacterium
GGCTTGGCACGAGCAAACAAGAGGTCATGTAGATGGTTTGGATTTCCTCGATTTTAGCCCTTATGCTCAGCCCGGTTCACCGGAATACGATAGCCTTTTCAGTTATATAACTACGACCACCTTTGATCAGGGCGGAACCCGCTTTTTTGACAAGTCGGCGCTGTACCATGTGCATGGCGAATATCGCTTCAAGCCTAGTTGGGCCGAAGTGGTCGTTGGATCCAACTTTCGCCAGTATAGGCCACAGAGCAATGGAACCATATTCAACGATACCCTGGTGATAGACCAAATAGTGAATGACGACACCACCTATGTGCGAAACACCATTGTAAACAGCGAGTGGGGGGCATACGTAGGCTTCGAGAAACGATTCATCCAAGAGCGCATGAAGGCCAATGTAACCATGCGCGTTGACAAGAACCAAAACTTTGATTATCTCTTTTCGCCTGCGGCCAGTATGGTGTTCAATGCCAATGAGAACAACACCTTCAGGGCTACCTTTAGTTCTGCCATTCGAAATCCTACCCTACAAGATCAGTACTTGTACTATAATGTTGGTCGTGCCATCTTATTGGGCAATTTGGATGGTTACGATTCTTTGGTGACGGTGGAATCTTTCGGGGACTTTATCAATTCTCAGAAACCGGACACCTTAAATTATTTCAGCGTTGATCCTATTCGCCCCGAACAGGTGAAAACAATAGAACTGGGTTATAGAGGAACGCTTGGCAACAAGTGGTTCATTGATTTGGGTTGGTACTACAGTTGGTATCGCGATTTTATTGGTTTTAATATTGGGTTGGATATGGATTATAACACATTGACCAATCTTCCATCCAGGGTGCAGGCCTACCGTATTGCCTCCAACGCAAAAGATGGGGTAACGACAACCGGACTAAGTATAGGCGCAAATTATTATTGGAACGAGTATTTTACGCTCATGGCCAACTATTCGTACAATGTGCTGAATCTTCAAGGTTCAGACGACCCTATAATACCTGCTTTCAACACGCCACCGCACAAATTCAATATCGGCATTGTGGCTAGAGACCTTTATATTTCCGGCACGGACATCAAGAACATTGGTTTCGGAATCAACTACAAATGGATCGACGGATTCATGTTTGAAGGCTCGCCGCAGTTCACCGGAGAGATACAACCCTACGGATTGGTGGATGCACAAGTGAATTATACTAGGCCGGAATGGCATACGACATTTAAACTTGGAGCATCTAACTTATTGAACAACAAGGTGTTTATGGTTTACGGAGGTCCTTATATTGGCCGGTTGGCATACTTCTCCATTCTTTTTGATTGGGATACCAAGAAGTAATCATGAGAAACAATACTTTTATACTAATTAAAAATTCAATAATCATGAGAAGAACACTACTTTCTTTCCTGTTTTTAGGAGCGTCATTTTTGACAATTGACGCACAGGCTCAAACCAGATACCTAGATCCTATTTTCAACTCGTCTCAAATCACTGTCACGCAGAATGTGGTTTATGGACAGAATATCGAGGTTCTTACCGGAGCACCTGTATTGATTGACTTGAAAATGGATGTTTACCAGCCTGATCCCGCAGCGGATCCATTGGCGCAACGTCCATTGATTATAATCGTGCACACCGGAAACTTCCTTCCCATAGTGATCAACGGTAGTCCAACCGGCACCAAAACGGATAGCTCAGTGGTGAACCTGAGCAAGCAATGGGCGCAACGCGGATTTGTGGTAGCCTCTATCGATTATCGCCTTGGCTGGAACCCACTGGCATCTGATCCTGAAACACGCAGGGCGCAATTGCTTCAAGCAGTGTATCGCAGCATTATTGACTTGAAAACAGCAGTTCGCTATTTCAAGAAAGATGCAGCCACAACCAATACCTTTGAAGTAGACCCTTCGAAGATTATAGTGTATGGGGAAGGAACAGGAGGCTATACGGCGCTGGCTTTCAATACCCTAGATAAGTATTCAGAAGTTACACTTCAGAAATTTACCTATGCAGCATCCGGCCTGTCATACATTGACACCAATCTTTTGGGCAATTTAGATGGTTATGGAGGTGCAATAAATGTGGACAACCA
>CAZBBV010000290.1:0-2928 GCA_964490025.1 uncultured Cryomorphaceae bacterium
AGCGAAGGTCGCCATATCCCCATTCTTTTTGGTCGTACCAAGTGGCCAAATCCCAAGAGACCTTAATGGCATTTGGGCGTTTGTTCTCAATTCTAATCAGTACTTTGTCTTGAAACAGACCGTTGTTCAAGTCGTCACAAGCCACACGCTGGGTGTAAACAACAAAATCCACAGTTTCTGAATGTTTTACCCATTCCTCATTACCGCAAAGCGACACAAAGGGAAGAAAGGCAATGGCGAAAATTAAAAACCAATTTTTCATAGTTATCAGGTATGTTCTTTTTCTGAATCGACAAATATAGCAATACAGAGTTACTGACAGAATACGAACATGCATACGATTGAGTTTGGTAAAAGAATGAATTTATGATTGAACAAAAGAGTATTTTCGCACCCCGTGAAAAACATCAGAAACTTTTGCATCATAGCCCACATTGACCATGGTAAGAGCACCTTGGCAGACAGGCTATTGGAAGCCACTCAAACCATCACCGACCGTGAAAGGAAGGACCAGGTATTGGACGACATGGACCTCGAACGAGAAAGAGGAATTACCATTAAGTCGCATGCCATTCAGATGAACTATAAGTATAAAGGAGAAGACTATGTCTTCAACTTGATCGATACCCCCGGCCATGTTGACTTTTCCTACGAAGTGTCCAGAAGTATTGCCGCATGCGAAGGCGCATTGCTGGTGGTAGATGCCGCCCAAGGCATTCAGGCACAGACCATATCTAATTTGTATCTGGCGCTTGAAAGCGATTTGGAAATCATACCGGTGCTAAACAAGATTGACCTACCAAGCGCCAATCCTGAAGAAGTCATGGATCAGATTATCGACTTGATAGGCTGTAAAGTAGATGACATCATTCCCGCCAGCGCGAAAGAAGGCATTGGCATTTTTGAAATTCTCGAAAGAATTATTGAGCGTGTTCCGCCGCCAAAGGGCGACCCCGACGCGCCGCTGCGTGCACTTATCTTCGACTCGGTTTTCAATTCCTTCAGGGGTATTGAAGCTTACTTTAAAGTAGTATCAGGGGTAATCCACAAGGGCGAAAAGGTGAAATTTTTCCATACCGGAAAAGTGTACGAAGCGGATGAAATTGGCGTACTCCGCTTGAAAAAAGAGCCGCGAAATGCCATCTATACCGGCGACGTGGGCTACATCATTTCAGGTATAAAAACCGCCAAAGAAGTAAAAGTGGGCGATACCATCACCAGCTTGGAAAATCCGACCACAGAGGCCATAGCCGGATTTGAAAACGTAAAACCCATGGTATTTGCCGGTATCTATCCGGTGGATACAGATGAATATGAAGACCTAAGAGCATCTTTGGAGAAACTTCAACTCAACGACGCGGCGCTCATTTTCGAGCCTGAAAGCAGCGCCGCTCTTGGCTTCGGCTTTCGTTGCGGTTTCTTGGGAATGCTACACATGGAGATTGTGCCAGAGCGTTTGGAAAGAGAATTCGGTATGACCGTAATTACTACAGTTCCAAACGTGAGCTACAAGGCCTTTATGAAAAAGGATCCAACGGTGGAGGTGTTGGTAAATAACCCCTCCGACCTTCCCGATCCATCTAAGCTCGATCACGTGCAAGAGCCTTTTATTCAAGCACAAATTATTTCCAAAAGCGAATTTGTAGGCGCCATTATGACCCTGTGTATTGAGAAGCGCGGCATTGTGAAAAACCAAGTGTACCTCACCGCGGACAGGGTTGAATTAAGTTTCGATATGCCTTTGGCGGAGATTGTTTTCGACTTTTACGATCGATTGAAAACCATTTCAAAAGGATATGCCTCTTTCGACTATCAGCCCATTGGCTACCGCGAATCGGACCTGGTAAAAGTGGATGTACTGCTGAATGGCGAACCGGTGGATGCGCTTTCTGCACTGATTCATAGGCACAATTCATTCAATATTGGCAAAAAGATGTGTAGTAAGTTGCGCGAACTTATTCCGCGTCAGCAATTCGACATTGCCATACAGGCGGCCATTGGCGCAAAAATCATTTCGCGAGAAACCGTGAAAGCGCTACGCAAAGACGTTACGGCCAAGTGTTACGGAGGCGATATTTCGCGTAAGCGAAAACTTCTTGAAAAACAGAAAGCCGGTAAAAAACGCATGCGTCAAGTGGGCAATGTGGAGGTGCCGCAAGAGGCATTCCTTGCTGTTCTGAAACTTGACTAATAAAAGGTTCCTATCCTGTATATTCGCCGTCGCACTGATGTGATAAGGCTATGAAGGAAAAAATTGAACAGCTGAATGAGATGATTCAGCAAGCCATGTTGGGTGGCGGAGAGAAGAGAATCGAATCGCAACACAAGAAAGGAAAACTGACCGCCCGCGAGCGCATAGCGCTACTGCTGGATGAAGGCAGTTTCGAAGAGTTGGGCATGTTGGTGAAGCACCGCTCCACCAATTTCGGACTCGACAAACAACAATTTTTGGGAGATGGCGTAGTGACCGGATACGGAAGCATTGATGGCCGATTGGTTTATGTTTTTGCGCAGGATTTTACTGTTCTCGGTGGATCATTGGCCGAGGCTCATGCGCAAAAAATTTGTAGGGTAATGGACCTCGCCATGCAAAATGGAGCGCCGATAATTGGCCTGAACGACTCTGGCGGAGCACGCATCCAAGAAGGTGTTGTTTCGCTGGGCGGCTATGCCGATATTTTCTTCCGCAATACGCGTGCTTCGGGAGTAATTCCGCAAATTTCTGCCATTCTTGGGCCATGTGCCGGTGGTGCTGTGTACAGTCCTGCCCTTACCGACTTTATCCTGATGGCGGAGAACACTTCTTATATGTTCGTTACCGGCCCAAACGTGGTAAAAACCGTTACACACGAAGAAGTGACGAGCGAAGAATTGGGGGGTGCACAAACGCATGCCACCAAATCAGGAGTAGCACATTTTGCCTGCTCC
>CAZBBV010000291.1:0-2919 GCA_964490025.1 uncultured Cryomorphaceae bacterium
TGGAAGTTGTTCGAAGTGGTGCCGTTGCTCACTGATAGTATCAGTTCCTGATCCAGTTCCTGAATGGTCAAGTCCGGAGCATCCGGGCCATTGAGTACCTGGAAGCAGTTGTCCATATAGGCCTGAATCTGATCGTCGGCAAGCAGCATCAACTGGCGCGAGGCTTCAGCACCACCACTGGTAGCTCGCGCCCAAACCACACCCACTATCGTGTTATTTACCTCACCGGGTTGAAGGGTAAAAGGCCCAACGGACATAAGGAAACGGCGATCAGCTGGTGTGTTGTTGGCGGTAACTTCGCTCCATGGTGGTAAATGCGAAAATGCAGGATCGGAATTGCCCGGATACATAAACATGGTGGGAGGACCCGGGCCTCCTGTAGGCTGGTGGCCATTCGTACCGTTGTATACTTGAGGAGTTCCGTCTTTCCAAAATCCCTTAAGCATGAGATAATAGTGTGACGCAACTTCAGGATTCCCTGTTCCGGTAAAACCTCCGATATAAAATTTATACATACTCATGATGAATCGCTCGCCGGGCTCATCAACTACGCCATTTCTATTATTATCAACTCCGTCATTCTCGTCAGCCAATGGGCCCAGCAGAAAATCAACACCAATAGAAGGCGGATTAAGTCCATAGCCCGCTGCGCCTTCGTCGTCGTCGTCGCCATTGTAAGCGTAGCCCAATCCCCGCACCACATCACAACCAACATAGTCGTCCTGATACTGACCCAAGTCCACATCTACCCATTTCCCAAAGAAGGTTTGATTCAAGGCGAAGCTGCTCCTATTAATCAATCGGTACTCATATAGAGTTGTATTGTTCAAATGATCAAGAGAAGAAAAACCGAAAGCTTTAGCTTGAATTTCGATTCCAATGGACTCCCCTCCTGTTTCGGTATGAATGTTTCCTACATCATTAAACACCCACCACAGCAGTTCATCTCCCAATAGAATGTTGTCCGATTTGCAATCCCACTGGTTGTATAAATCGAACTTAGGGTAATCACCATCCAAAGGGTTGTACCACCCGTCACCATTGGCATCTACATAGGGTGCTAGTTGTTCGCTCAATCCATCCGGACGATTTCCGGGCCATTCCATGATGGCGTTTGGGATATTATAGCTAGGGGCCGCGTTTCCGTTAAGAAATTGAACAAACTCTTCAACTTCCGCTCGTGAGATTCTAAAATGGCGATCAAAAGCACTACAGGTTACGGCATCCACGGCATTGCTTTGATAGTCAATCGGGCCGGGCCAAAAGTCGCTTCCATCTTGGCGGTAGGTCATGGCCGCTACTTTAAGCTGGCCACCGGGATCTTCTCCTCCTATCCACACTGCTCCGGCAAAAAGGCTGTGCTTGCCGCTTCCAGCGGGGATTTCATAACTCCTGTTTTGCAAATCCCACCACATATCGCCGCCATTCAGCACCTTCATGCGCACATTATTCACTTGAAAATCCGTAAATGCGCTTGCCGGAGCGCAATTTGAAGCAATTGTGCGCACTGGATTTTCGGTTATCTCGCTTGACCGTTCTGACTCGGATATAATCTCTTTTCCGAGAATTGCAGAGGACCAAAAGAAAATAATTCCTAAAACCAAAAATGGTATAGTTGACTTCATGTTGACTTGGGAAATAAAAAAATAAAGCTTCTTCAAGATGCAACTAAAGTAACGTTGTCATTGGCCATGAGTCAATGGTGACTTTTTTCTAAAATCACAGTTCTGACCACAAAAAAAGCCCCGCCAAGGCGGGGCTCCATTCAATATACTATCTACTCTTTATAGATTTATTCTAGCTCCTACGCTGCTAATACCGCCCATAAATGTGGTGTGGCGATAGGCATAATCAATTGCGAAGGTTGATCCGGTCTTGTTCATTGGAACTTCGAAAGATGCTCCAAAGGTAATACCCGAGAAAATGGTTGTTCTGGTCGATTCATCCCACATTCCCTCTTCATATACATAGGCTCCTCGAACCATCAACATTTCCTTGTACGCCCATTCCAAACCAAGTCCAATCTGATCCTTTGTGAATGAATTAGAGGTGAAATTGGCAGCTATGGATGCGCGGTTTGTGTTGGTAGATACAACATCATACGAACCGCCAATATTCAACAATGAAGGCAACTCGAAAGATGCACTTCTTTGCTCAGCTGTGTACGGGTAGCTGCCATTGGTGCCCGAAATATTGATTTTAAAGGCCATACCGTCGCCACTAAAGCGCATGGCCGGCCCTACATTCTTAATGGCAATACCAAACTTGATCTTGTCATTTTCGCCGGTCACGTACTGAATACCAGCATCAAAACAAATTCCTGTTGCATTCAAATCCGGAATAGACTGATTGATCAGCTTAATGTTCACACCACCATAGATGTTTTCGGTAAACTTCTGAGCATAAGAAACACTAAAATTGATCAACTGCGGTGAGTATGTTCCAATTCCTCCTTCCGGCTGTTCAACAGTTGTAATTGGAATCTCGCCAAAGTTCATGCTCATCAAGCCAATTCCCAGCACACCATTGTCGCCCACTTTTTGGCTCAAACCCGCAGCATTAATACTAATATCTGCATCACCAAACCAATTGGTATGTGAAAACATGATTTCAGTTTTCTGCGTAAAAGCAGTACCTGCTACGTTCAGAAACTGGGCTTCCAATCCTCGTGCAGAGGCTGAATTCACACCACCCCACCCAGAACTTCTTGCCCAGGGATTGATCAGTAATTCTGTTGCACCAGCCGAACCGGCACGTTGCTCATTTCCTGCTAATGCGTTACTTGCCAATCCGGTTGTGATGGCAATTGAAAGAGCTAGTTTTAAATATCTTTTCATAGTGAGATATAATTTCGATTAGCAATAATTCTAGAACGTATCCAGGTCAATAGGCCTCATGGCGCCGAACCATTTCACAAAC
>CAZBBV010000292.1:0-2912 GCA_964490025.1 uncultured Cryomorphaceae bacterium
ATCAAGAGCATCAACATTGACAAAGCCAAAGGAAAAATTCCATTGATCGAAGCCGATATCGTGGTATCTGCCGGACGTGGAATGAAGGACCCAAGCAACTGGGGCATGGTGGAAGAAATGGCGGAAATATTGGGCGCCGGAACGGCATGTAGCAAGCCGGTGAGCGACATGGGCTGGCGTCCGCATAGCGAACACGTGGGTCAGACGGGTATTGCCATTAACCCACAACTCTACATTGCCATTGGTATTTCAGGTGCCATTCAGCATTTGGCAGGTGTCAATTCGTCGAAAAACATTGTGGTGATCAACAAAGACCCCGAAGCACCATTCTTCAAAAGCGCCGATTACGGCATTGTGGGAGATGCTTTTGAAGTAGTGCCCAAACTAAACGAAGCTTTGCGTAACTTCAAGGCCAACAATTGATTACCCATGCGTAAGGTTCGGCTAAACATCATTGGGCTCTCTTATAGCCAAACCCAAAGTGGTGCTTATGCGCTCATTTTGGGAGAAGAAGATGGCCAACGCCGCCTACCTATTATTATAGGTGGATTCGAAGCCCAATCCATTGCCATTGCCATGGAAAACGAAGTGGTGCCCCCTCGGCCCCTAACGCATGATCTTTTTAAGGCTTTCGCCACCGAATTTGGCATCAAGATTCTCGAAGTCATCATACACAAGTTGCAGGACGGTGTGTTTTATGCCTCGCTCATCACCGAGCACAATGGCGACGAGCTGCATATTGACGCCCGCACATCAGACGCGGTGGCGCTAGCCGTTCGCTTCAACTGCCCGATCTACACCACCGAAGAGATTTTACTTTCGGCGGGAATAGTGCTCGACGACGAAAATAAAGACACCGCCGCCGCACTTAGCGCACCTATGGCGGAGGCAGAAGAACCACTGGTAGAAAAGGAAGAAAGCTACCTGCATTCGCTCACCGTGAAGCAACTCGAAGAACTGCTGGCCAACGCTCTGAGCGACGAAGATTATGAGAAGGCAGCCGAAATAAGGGACGAGATCAACAAAAGAAAAAAATCCTAATTTGCCCACATGGCAAAATGGATCCTAACCCTCCTCCTCACATCCTTTATTGGTCTAGCTTTCAGTCAATCCCTTGAGGGAAACTGGTATTTTCAATCCATCACCGACACGGATGGAAAGAGCCTTCGTGAGATCACCTACGGCGATTTCATGATCGTAAAAAACGACAGTTTTGAATACCACATTCAAAAAGGAGAACTACACGCTAAAGGCACCTGGACACGCAACGAAAACGAACTTTCCTTTTTCTACGACCTGCCTGCGGACACGGTGCGCTTCTACGACATCATCAAACTGACTGACAACGAACTGATCATTCAAGAAGGCTCCACGCTCTTCAACTTTTATCAAAACAAAGAGAAGAAACAAGAACTCGTTCCCACAGCACCCAACGGCGGCGAGGGCAATTTCAACCTCACGGATTTTCTTCGCGGCATCCTCGGGCTGCTTTCGCTTGTGTTTATCACCTATTTGCTGAGCAGTAAAAAAAAAGCCATCTCCTGGCGGCTGGTCGTTAACGGCATACTCATTCAAATTCTTTTCGCTTTCCTCATTCTCAAGGTCGAAGTAGTTCGCCTGGCTTTCGACTGGATGAGCGCAGCCTTTGTGACACTTTTGGGCTTTACGCAGGCGGGCTCTTCTTTTCTGTTTGCAGGCTTGGTCACAGACACCACGTCGTTTGGCTACATCTTCGCCTTTCAGGTGCTGCCCACCATTCTCTTCTTTTCGGCGCTCACCAGCCTGCTGTTCTATTTCGGCATTCTTCAAAAAATCGTTTGGCTCTTCGCCTGGATCATGAAAAAGACCCTCCGCCTTTCTGGAGCGGAAAGTCTTGCTGCCGCCGGAAATATCTTTTTGGGACAAACAGAAGCGCCACTGCTCATCAAACCCTACATTGAAAAAATGACCCGCAGCGAAATGCTGTGCCTGATGGCCGGCGGGATGGCCACCATAGCGGGTGGCGTGTTGGCGGCATATATTGGTTTTTTGGGCGGTAGCGACCCTGTGCAACAAATCTTTTTTGCCAAGCACCTGCTGGCAGCTTCTGTAATGAGCGCTCCGGCTGCCGTGGTTGCGGCCAAAATGCTTCTCCCGGAAACGGAAGAAATCAACAAAGACATGAGCATTAGCGAGGAAAAAATCGGCCGCAATGCGCTGGAAGCCCTTTCGAATGGAACCCTGCAAGGCTTGAAACTCGCCGTGAATGTAGGCGCTATGTTGCTCGTTTTCATTGCCGTTATCGCCATGGCCAATTATTTCCTGGGCGATTTTCTGGGTGCTCAATTGGGGCTTAATGAAAAAATTGCCGATCTCACCGGAGGGCGCTATCAGTCCTTATCGCTGCAGTTCATTTTGGGTTATTCACTGGCGCCGCTCACCTGGCTCATGGGCGTCCATTCGCAGGACATTGTGTTGGTGGGCCAGCTTTTGGGTGAAAAAACCATTCTGAATGAATTTGTGGCCTACGTCTCCTTAGGCGATATGAAAAGTGCCGGCGTTTTCTACGAAGAAAAGTCCATCATTATTGGAACCTACATCTTGTGTGGCTTTGCCAACTTCGCCTCCATTGGCATACAAATCGGTGGCATTGGCGCATTGGCGCCTTCGAGAAGAGGAACCCTAAGCGAACTAGGAATAAAAGCCTTAATCGCAGGCACCTTGGCCTCGCTATACACCGCCGTGATAGTGGGAATGCTCATATAAATCAACGCTATGTTTCTCAAAGAATTCATTCGAAACACGCTCAATTTCCTACACCTCGACCTGACGAAAAACCTCGAATATGACCGCCTGACGAAGGTGATTATGCGGAAATCCTTGCACCCCAATTCTAATTCCATAGACATAGGCTGCCACAAAGGCGAAATTCT
>CAZBBV010000293.1:0-392 GCA_964490025.1 uncultured Cryomorphaceae bacterium
TGCTGGCTTTTCCGGCGGCGTTGTGGTTTCTGCATATTGAAGACGGCCTGCTGTACGGTGAAGAAAGGAGCACAGGCCCCGAAATAAAGACATGGTGGCTCGGCACACTTCAATCGTCCGTTTCCTCTCGCTTTGAAAAGACTTTTGTTGGCAAATCTGCGGCGGTAAAAACCAATAATCAACTTTTCTATTCCACTCTGGGCGTTTCCAACAGCAAGGAGGTGCTCGCCGGGAAAAATGGTGAGTTTTTTCACAAAGGATTTTTCAGAAAGCAATCGCAAAACCTCCGCTGGAAAACAGAGCTGCCCAACACTTTCAAGAATCTTGAAATAATTTCTGATTACCTGGACAGCAAAGGAAAGCAGCTTTGGATAGTGCTGGCGCCGGAAAAA
>CAZBBV010000293.1:402-2900 GCA_964490025.1 uncultured Cryomorphaceae bacterium
AAAAAGGCCCTACCTCAACTTCGCCGAAATGTTGAAGAGCACAAGGCTGCGCTACACCGATCTTTCGGAATATAGCCGCAGGCCGGATGCAGAGGCTTTGGGCAGGGTTTTTCCAAAAGCCGGCATGCACTGGAGCGACCTGGAGGCGGCTATGGGTTTCAAAAAATGGATCGAAGAGGTGAATGACGAAACCGGATGGACCTTACCTGAAACCACCATTGAAAAGATAGAAAGCACCACCGACCCGCTGAAACAAGAACTCGACTTGTGGGAATTGTCCCATCTGTGGGTAATGCCCGATATTGCCCCGGCGCCCATTCCCATTATCAAAGAAACACAGCCTGCTTCTATTCGGGTGTTGGGCGTGGGCGACAGCTTCTACTTCACCTGGGAAGCCCTTGGGCTGGTGGAGAACACTTTTGAGAAAAGTGAATACTGGTTTTACAACCAGGAACTCATGAACCGTCAAGGTTCAAGGGAATTTATGGAGGAATTTGATGTTCTGGAAAAACTGGAAGAATACGACCTCATTGTGCTGATGGCCCACGAAGGAAACATCCTCAGCATGCCTTTCGGATTCGACATTGTGGTGAAGCAGGAATTGATAAAACGAGAAAGAAAGAAGCAATGAAAAGGCTGCTTTTCATAGTGCTTATGGCTGTGTTGCTCAGTTCCTGGGTTCAAGTGCTGTTTCGTCCTTTCGGCATTCCACCATTGATGGGTGTTACGCAAGCGCCAAAGGTGGCCTCTTTTAGCCTAGAAAACATTGCGGGCGAACGCTACCAAAAACATATTTCCCATTGGGCGCAGGTAGAGGCCGGATTTTCTCCGTCGGTCATTCGAATTGCCAATAGCCTAAACTATCGCTTGTTCGACATTCTCAACTCCACCGTGGTGCGCGGAAAAAACAACCATCTTTTTGAAAAAGGCTACATACAATCTTTCGAAGGAAGGGATTTTTTAGGCGAAGCGGGAATTGCTGAGCGGGTAGCAGAACTTAATAGCTGGATAAAAGAATGGGGCCTGGAAGAAAAGGTGATCGTAGTGCTGGCGCCCAACAAAGCAGAGCTCCGAAAGGAATTTCTTCCCGAAGAAGCAATTTCGGGAAGTCGAAACCACCACGCCATGAGCCAAGCACTTACGGATGCGGGAATAAAAGTGCTGGACGTACACGAGTGGTTTCTAAAATTGCCCTACCACGAAACCACCACTGCCTACGGCACACACTGGAGCATGTACGGCGCCGCACTGGTGGCCGATAGCCTGGTGAAAATGATGAACGCCAATTCCGGTGGAAGTCGCTACCGCGCCGAAATAACCAAGCTGGAAAGCAGCAACAAACCGCGTTTTACGGACAACGACTTGGAAAGCCTACTCAACCTAATGTATCCGTTGCCCAAACAAAACTATCGCTACGCAACATTGGAGTTCTCGGCCACGGAAAAACCGCTCGTACTGGGCATTGGCGACAGCTACTTCTGGTCGTTTTACGATCTTGGAATGGCCTCGCAATTCTATCACCCTCAATCGGAATATTGGTACTACGGCCACGAACTCTACGACATGAACAAGACCAAGCAATTGGAAGCGCAGGACGAACTATTGCAATCGCCGGATAAAGCAGACTTCATTATTATTGTGGCCACCGAACCCAACCTGATTCGCTTCCCATTCGGTTTGGGCAGCAAGCAAAAAGCACAAGGCAAGCATGGTATTTAGTTCAAATTTCTTTCTACTGATGTTCCTGCCGGCTTTTTTGCTGGCCTACTACCTCACGCCCCTGCGCCACAGAAACAAAACAGCTTTGCTGGGCAGTGCCTTTTTCTACGCGTGGGGTGCGCCGCTATTCATATTTGTCCTTTTTGCCTCCGCCACTGCCGACCACCTCATTGGCCAATGGATGGAAAAAGCCAACGACGCAAAGCAGAAAAAGCTTTGGCTGGCGCTGGCATTGGTCATTAATGTGGGGGTGTTGGCCTACTTCAAGTACGCCAATTTCTTTGTAGACAATGTGAACCAAATACTGATGAATGCCGGTGTGGGCCGCCTTAAATGGACCGCTGTGGTGTTGCCCATTGGTATTAGCTTTTTCACGTTTCAAAAAATCAGCTACCTCGTGGATGTGTATCGCGGGGAGACAAAAGCCTTCAAAAACATCTTTAACTACTACCTATTTGTGGTGCTGTTCCCGCAGCTTATTGCCGGGCCCATAGTGCGTTACAAAGAAATTGCCGACCAGATTCGCGACCGTGTCTCAACCGAAAATCTGGACAACCGCCTGCAGGGCTTTTTCCGTTTTTGTGTTGGTTTGGCAAAAAAAGTGTTCATAGCCAATGTGATGGGCCAGCAGGCCGATATCATCTTCTCGCTTGGTGGTGAAAACTTGAACTCACCCGTAGCGTGGCTCGGCCTGCTCGCCTACTCATTTCAGATCTATTTCGATTTTTCGGGCTATTCCGATATGGCCATTGGCCTGGGCCGGATGATGGGTTTCACCT
>CAZBBV010000294.1:0-2889 GCA_964490025.1 uncultured Cryomorphaceae bacterium
CGCACTCCGCACTCATTCACCACTCTGAAAGTAGTAGCCCCGAGTGCTGACGCTGCGGTCAGCATCCCTACATCCGCCAAACGCGGATCGTAGGGACCCATAAATAGTAGCCCCGAGCAGAATCGAACTGCTATCAAAAGTTTAGGAAACTTCTATTCTATCCGTTGAACTACGGGGCCTAAAAACAATAAGGGAAGAACAAGTAGTTAAAAGTGAAAAACTAAAAACTAAAAGTCGATAGTGACTAACCCAGACGAATAGCCATTAACTTCTAACAGAATCTTCTGCGTTCGTAGCTCCATATTAACGGTCCGCCTCAGGCGGAGTTGGCATGGGTCTACTCGCTTCGCTCGTAGCCCCATACTCACGGTCCGCCTCAGGCGGAGTCTGCATGGGTCTACTCACTGCGTTCGTAGCCCCATACCTACGATTGCTGTTGGCATGGGTCTACTCGCTTCGCTCGTAGCCCCATACCTACGATTGCTGTTGGCATGGGTCTACTCACTGCGTTCGTAGCCCCACCAGGGATCGAACCTGGATTTTAGGTTCCGGAAACCTACGCACTATCCATTGTACTATGGGGCCTGTAAAACCAAAAAAATCGCGGCAAATATAGACTTTCGGGTGCTGATAGCTCACAGCATGCGCATGATGGAACGCACATTTACACCTATGAAACAATCGTCCATGCAGCCCATAGGGTAGTGGCCACACATGTAGAGCAGCCCCTTACGGTCGAGATGCAAATAGAGGTGATTGGTGAGCGGATCTTTGCTGATCCATTCTTCACACTCTTTGTAAATGTCATCCAGGGTTCTGGCCCGCTCGCCTTCCGGTCGGGTGTTGATCTCGTCGCCTCGCTCCACAAATATGGTGGGCGTAAAGTCGGGATTGTCCTTAAACCAATCTTGATACATGCGTTGCACCACCACCCCGTTGCGCACCGTAATGGTGGTTACCGATCCATGGCCGGTAAAACTTCCAAACTCTAAACTAAAAGTGTAGGAGTTGTTATAGGTTTTTTTCACCTCCTCCCACTTTGCACGGCTTTGTTGCAGGGTGCTGCGCATGCTGTCGGCGCGGCTGGTCTCTTGCCCACTGGCGGCAAATGCCATGGCGAATAAAAGCAAGAGAAGGAAAGCGGAAAACCGAGTTGGCTGAGGGATATACATGTGCTCAAAAATAGACTTATTGCCATGCAAATACGCAGCCACAACCAAATTGCGGTATTCACCTCAGGCCCATCTGTACGCGAGCAAATCTTTAATAGCTTTAGAGTAAAATTGGAGCCATGTGGAAGAAGATACTTATTGCCTTGGTGGTGCTGGTTGTTGTGCTCTGGCTTTCTCTCGATTATATCTTGAAGCGATATGTAGAAAATGAAATTAAGGTGTGGACCGAACACCCCGAATCGGCATATGACATTCGCTACGATAAGTTGAAAATAGAGTTTTTCAAGGGAAGGATTGCCTTGAGAAACCTAGAAATAAACTACAAAAGCGCCGTGTACGACAGCCTAATGCAAATAGGCGCGCTACCAACTTACACCTACGCAGTCGAGCTTTCCTTCGTGCAGGCCGAAGTGCACAACTGGATGCAACTGCTCCTTAGGCGTCGATTGCTGGTTAACCACATCATTTTAAATTCCCCATCCATAGTTCGCTACAGACAGACAGAAGCTAAAATTCCGGAACCGGTTGAAAGGCAAGACAGCGCCGCCGGAAATGCTTTTCGGGAGTTTCTTGATTACTTCAGCCTCGACTCCATCAGTATTCAGAATGCAGCGGTATCCCAAACCAGTATTGGAACGGACAGTATCGAAAACTTTGCTATTGACAACATCTATTTTACACTCAGCGATCTTTCGCTCAGCTCAAAGGATTTTGATGAAGATGGCGGCTTTGTGCTGCCTGATTTTGAATGGGAAATGGAAAACATTCATGTTCGCCTTTCAAAATCAAATCACGCATATATAGAGAAGGTAATGGTGCGCAACGACAAGTTGTACATGCTAAAAGTAGCCCTCACGAACGACCAACCGTACCACGAATTTATAACCCGACAGAAATGGAGGAAAGTGCATATTGAAATGACCGCCGATAGCATTTCGGTAGATATATCCAGAATACTGGAGTACTTCTTTACAGATCGTTTGCATATTCCATCCATTTCTGTGTCAGGATTAGACATGGATTTGGCCGTCAATCCAAACAAGGATTTCGAGAATTCGAATAGACCCTTGCTCTCGAAAAGGATTCGGGAAATAAAATTCCCACTAACCATTGACACGCTGCGCATTGACCATTCCCGAATAGACCTCAAATTGCTCCTAACGGAAGACCGAGCCCCGGGACTATTGACTTTTGACCGGATAAATGCCACGGTATTGAACTTAACCAACGATCCCAAAAACCTAACTAAAGACCCTTGGATGCTGGTGCACGTGACTGCCCGAAACCAAAAACAAGGACTTCTGGACATTAATTTCGCATTCCATATTGCCGATAGGCGAGATTCATTCAAGGCAAAAGGGAAAATAGAAGCTATTGACTTTGCAAAGTTTAACGCCATTACCAAAGAACCCATGGATATGAGCTTTGAAAATGGCCACTTATATAGATTGTCCTTCGACATCAAAGGGAACAATGATAGCGCCCATGGAATCGTGCATTTCGATTATGAAGATTTACAGGTATTGCTTCTACAAGCATCCGATAAAGAAGCTGAACCAAAAGGACATTTCCTTAAAAGGGTGATGTCCGGCTTGTTGAACGGCCTTCTTAAAACCGAGAATATGGTGGACAAGAACAATTACAAATACGCCGTGATAAACATTGAAAAAGGACCCAACAAAGGACAGGTAGGGTACATTCTGGATGTGCTTTCTGA
>CAZBBV010000295.1:0-2886 GCA_964490025.1 uncultured Cryomorphaceae bacterium
TGCACATGTGCTGTTTGTGCCCGAATAGACAACTTGCAAAACACCGGGCTCAATTACCTGGCAAGTAGCTACTGTTGTGGCCATGGTACTATCTGTGATGGTGACGCTATACACTGCGGCAGCCAAGCCGGAAATGGTAGCCGTGGTAGCACCATTGCTCCACAATATTTGGTAAGGCGAAACGCCTCCGAAAATGGTTACTGTAGCTTCGCCGTCGGTAAGTCCGTTACAAGAAATGTCCGTAGCCACCGCCTGCGCCGAATAAGGAGCAACAGCGCCGGTGATGCAAAAGCGGGTGCTGTCCAGGAAAAAGGCAATGTTTGTTGTGTTACTTCTATAAGCCAAAGTGTCACCGTTTGGTCTCTTCAACATGTAAGTACCTAGTTCGTCGCAGATTAGAGGATCCGGATCAGAAAAGCAACAAATTCCATTATTAGCAAAGTCATAAAACTTCAGATCATAACAACCATTGGCCACACAAATCGTTTGAACATAAAGTTGCATTTGCGCAGTAAAATTGTTGCCATATGCGAGCACGTTTCCCATGGTGTCGGTTAGTTCCCAATAATTCTCTAATGGCTCACAACCGGTGTAAAATTCCATGGTCAAGGATTCATAACCAATCATGTATTGAGCATTTGCGGAATCGTTTAACAGATTTTGGTCCAGTACACCATTGGGAACTTCGGTCCAAGCCGTGAATGAATAAACGCCATGCACTGCTGTAAAACCAGGCAGCATCACGGTATCGGAGGCGCCTGTGGGCAAACTGCCTGTCCATGCAAAGCTGTTAATGGGCCCTTGGCCCAGTCGGTAATCAATGGTAACCGAATCCAGCGTAGCACTGCCATAGTTGTACAACACCACTTCAGGTGCCACCCAGGTCGTGCAGCTATTCAGCGTGGGCGATATTATGGAAAGTATCCCGGCATCTGAGGTAGTAGTTGGCAAAACGGCACTAACTGCTGCAAATGCATCCACCAGTCCGTAGCCAAGTTCATTGCTCCAGGTGCCATTGGCAGCGGCAGTGGAATAAGCATAGCCACCCACCTTACGGCAGGTAGTTTCCAGGGCCGTTCGTGCCTGCGTGGCCGTAAGGTATGGATTGGCAGAAAGGATAAGGGCCAACACACCTGCAACATTGGAAGCAGCGGCCGAAGTGCCTGAAAAATTGTTGTAATAATCTCCAGTAGTTAAGCCCGCTGCACCGCTAATATCTGTAGTCCAAAGCCTTGTACCCGGAGCACCAACATCTGATTTTGGGCCGTACTTACTTCTCCATTGAGATAAACTCAGATACCAAGTCGAATTATCGCAACCGCTATGCTCTTTTTTCTGAAAGCATGCATCCATTGCGACAACGGCTATAACGTTATTCAAGGATGCAGGTAGAAGTGCTTGCTGAGCTAAATTATTATTAGGATTGGACGCATCAAACCTATTCCCCATCCCAGCAACAAATAGGGTTCCCTTTCCATTTCTTCCTTGCACATACATTTTGTCGATAATCTTCTCGATCAAAGGATTATTATTTCCTGAGTTTAACTCCCAATTCATTAAGATGATATCTGCTTGCGCATCCAACGCGGCCCAAAGAATAGCACCTGAAACCGTTGATAAAAAAGTTGAAGTTTGGTTTTGGTTTTGTTGAATACATCTCACCGGGATAATTTTCGAATTGTAAGCCACTCCGGCTCCTCCCATTCCATTATTTCCAACGGCAGCAACGATACCGGCACTCATGGTGCCATGCGCATCTATACTTGGTGTGCCAACAATAAGATATCCTCCTTGCGTACTCGAGTCGGTTAAATCAATTCCGGGCAAAAGATTACCCAAAAGATCGGGATGGCTCAGGTCCACACCCACATCCAAAATGGCCACTTTTATACTCGGCGAACCGGTAGTGAGTGTCCAGGCTTGTTCCACATTCATATCGGAATCTACTATAGCTGTGCCGCCGGGCACATTGGTGCCGGTGTTGTTCAGCGCCCATTGCTGTAAGTAGTTGGGGTCGTTTACGCTGCTCAGCTCAACAGGGACTAAAAAATCCGTTTCTACTGCATCAAACAAGTTTAAGCTTTGTAGATACACCGTCATGTCCAGTGTATTTGTTGCGTTTCCTTTTGGCACAGCCACATGCACCAACAAAGGTTCCTGTTCGTTTCTTTTTTCAATGATTCCTCCTTTATCCCTTATCACCGTTTGCAATAGTGCAAACTGCGATTCGTCTTTTAGCAGTACCATTACCCTATTCGAATACGAGAAAAACTTATCCGAGAAATTGTACGCCGGATTTGCCCATTCTATCTCAGGAATTTGCTCCAACGTGGCGATCAAAGCATGTAGTTCCTCCGAGTTAGCAACATCAATTTCAAGCAGGCTTTCACCCCATCCAAATATCTGATCCGGCACTGCTCCTTGTTTAACGCCTTTTACGTTTCGCACGATAGCTTCTCGGGTATCTTTTGGGGTTAAAGGATTGAATTTTAATAGGATGATCTTATAATTCTCCGAAGGTGCTTCTTCTCCGGGAAAAGAGAAATTACTGTTTAAAATGGGGTGAATATTTTGCGCAACCGCACCAAAGAGTAATGCAAAAACGAACGACACAACAAGTAAAAACTTCTTCATAGGATGGGTTTTTCCTCTTATCTGCACCGGAAAAAAATCACCATCCGGCAAGAGAGCCACGAATTTGCACTTTTTTTCAATGATAGCGGCAATCTTGCCCTATAATAAGGTCTTTTGCGCAAATGGATAATGTTTACTTTACGCACCCAAAACCTACCAAAAGATGCTGAAAAAATACCCTTTGCTCGTCGCGCTCATTCCCATGGCCTTCCTCATTGCCATGCTCAGCTACAATGTAACCGAAGTGTTTAG
>CAZBBV010000296.1:0-2854 GCA_964490025.1 uncultured Cryomorphaceae bacterium
GGCTGAGAACGAAATACGAAATGCATCTCCATCTCGCCCTTGCCTTTTGCCTTCACCTTCCCGCGACCCTCGAAAATGAAGTCAGGATCATCCATAATTTTACGGTAGGTCGTTTCCGAAATGTTCACTTTTCCGACTTCACCACTGCTCTCAATGCGTGAGGCAGTATTAACCGTGTCGCCCCACACGTCGTATTGGAATTTCTTAACCCCTACAATGCCCGCCACCACCGGACCCGTGTGAATACCCACGCGCATTTCAAAAAAAGGCTTGCCTAACGCTTGGTTCTGCACTTTTCTCGATACCATAAAAGCCTGCATCTCCAAGCCTGCAAGTATCGTGTTCTTCACAGAATCCGGCGAAGGAACCGGCAAACCACCTGCGGCCATGTACGCGTCGCCTATGGTCTTTATTTTTTCAATGTTGTACTTGTCCATTATTTGGTCGAAGGCCTCGAAGCAAGCGCTCAACTCCTTTACCAAATCCTTTGCTGTAAGGTTTTCGGATGTTTGTGTAAAGTCCTTAAAATCAGTAAAAAGTATGGACACCACGTCGAAACCACGAGCTTCTGCTTTTCCAAAGTCTTTTAATTCCTGTGCTATTTCCTCAGGTAAGATGTTCAACAGCAATTGCTCCGAACGGTCCATCTCTATTTGCAACTGCTTCTTCGATTTGCGCACATAATTGAGCCTGAACCAAAGCCCTAAGGCCAACAAAATGAAAATGGCTCCGGCTGTTCTTACTTTATTCAGGCGCGTGCTGTTCTCACGCAATTCTATTTCCGCCAGTCGTTTTGCCTCCGACTCTTGCCTTGCGCGTTCTTTTCGCTCAATATCGGCCAATAAAAACTGGGCGTGGCTGCGGCTGTTGGCGTCTTTTAACTGTAGCGATTTGTTGTAATATTTCGAAGCCGACTTGTAGTTTCCCAAGGCAACCTCCATTTCGGCCAGCATGGCGTATTGGTAAACCTTTAATCGCAATTCGCTCGTTTGCTCCGCGGCCACTTCAAAATACTCCCTCGCCATTTTATACAAATGCTTGGGCTTTACATCCCCTTCCGGAAGGCCGGGAATTTCCTTCAGTCCTTTCTCGTCCTTGTAAAGTGCCAAATGGTATCGATAGGCGTTCAACCCTTCAGGATAAATGCTCGGCAAAATTTCCAACTCGTGCATGGTTGAATAGCGCCTTAGGCTATCCAGGCAATGGGCAGCTGCTCTGAAGTTTTGAAGTTTGCTGTGGTGGTACACCCTTTCGAGATAGATGCTGGGCAGAACTCTGGTAAAATTTATTTTACGTGCCGCTTCTTCAGCCATATTCAGAAAATGAACGCCGATAGAATCGCCATGCGGATGGCAATAGGCTGCCATTAAATAATTCATGGTTAGAAATTCGAATCTGCCTATTTTCTGATGAAATTCGGCGGCACTCAAAAACAATTCTTTGGCCTTCAAATAGGCTTCGCCCGAAAGGTAAATGGTTCCAAGATTGCCCAAAAGCTGACCTGTTTTGTCTTCGGGCCTGTATTTCCAGGCGAGCTCCCACGCATCCAGCGCTTCGGTGTAGCGGTTCAATTTATAATAAGCCAAACCGTAGAGATTATACTTTTCCGTAATTTGACTTTTGGATAAATCCACAGGGCTCCATTGGTCCAACGAATCGAGATAGCCAAACATGGTTTTTGTCTCCCCACTTCGGTAGTACAGCCGCGCCAGAATGAGGTAGGCGTCCACCATCCCGTCTTTGTACTTTATCTTCTGAGCCAATTCTAGCGCCCATTCAGCACTTTTTACTGCCTCCGGATAATTGTTCAAAATGAGCACACTTGCTTTACTTATTGCCGCCTGAATGCGCAGTGTGTCTTCCGCGCTCGATTCGATCAGCATATTGAGCGAATCCATACGGTGTTGCACAGGAGCCCAGGATTGCGCCCAAAGCGTAGGTCCTCCCAATAATGCGAGAATAAAAAGGCGCCCGAAAAATCTGGTGAACATGGTTGTTGATGCGTATGGTAACTTCCTGCGAAAGTCGACCAAAAATATTCGAAAAATGATTCGTGGCATCAACTAAAAAGAAAAAGAAAAGCGCCCACTTTCGAAGGCGCTTTGCATTCACTAAAACCCAAATGCTATGCCTTGCCGCGCAGCATCAGTTTCCAATACATAAAGGGCAAAACATATTTTTTCAATATCCACATGCTCCATTTTTCCTTGGTCGTATCCACAAATTTGGAGATAAAAGGATCGCTCATGCGCTTGTTGTTGTAGCCAAATTCGGCTAGTAGCATTTTCCCGTAGCCCGTTACCAGTGGGCAGCTGCTGTAGCCGCTGTATTCCTTGTTGTCCGCCGCTTTGCCTTGCATCAGCTTCAAGAGGTTGTCCACCACCACAGGGGCTTGCTTGCGCACTGCCGCGCCTGTTTTGGCTGTTGGGAGCGCGGCCACGTCGCCTAGTGCAAAAACATTGGGATATTCCAAGCTCTGCATGCTGTTGATGTCCACCTTCACCCATCCTTTGTTCGGGCCTTCGTTGTACACCAATTTTGAGCGCTTCACAAAGTCGGGCGCACTTTGCGGCGGTGCCAGGTGTAGCATTTCAAAATCAATTACCTCTTCATATTTTTCGGGATCGCCTGAGGGCTGCAACACCACACAACCGGTTTGGTCGTAGCGCACTACCTCGTAGTAGGCTTTTTTATTGGGCCCATCTATTTTTTTCAAAGTGCGGTGGTAGCGTACGTCTATCTTTTTCTTTTCAATAATGCGCTCCAGTTCAATGGCAAATTCTTTTACCCCAAAAATGACACTGCCGGGGGTGGCGAATATCACTTTGGTTTTATTGCGTACACCTGCTTTTTG
>CAZBBV010000297.1:0-2835 GCA_964490025.1 uncultured Cryomorphaceae bacterium
GCCATTGCCCATCACATACTCGTCAATGGAGTTATCAATCACTTCCTTCAGTAAAATGTAAATACCGTCGTCGTGGGCAGTGCCGTCACCCAACTTACCGATATACATACCGGGCCTAAGGCGTATGTGTTCTTTCCAGTCGAGCGACCGAATACTATCTTCTGTATATTGATTTTGAGCCATATAGCTGTGTGCGTCCTATTGCGTGAAGGAGAGGCAATATATCAATACAGCAGGCCGTGCTCAAGCCCCGCAGGGCTATGTTTTCAACAAGTTTTTATACATTGAATCGGAAGTGCATCACGTCGCCATCCTGCACTATATATTCCTTTCCTTCCACGCTCAGTTTGCCATTGTCGCGACATGCGGCTTCTGAGCCATACTTCACGTAATCTTCGTATTTAATCACTTCGGCGCGGATAAAACCCTTTTCAAAATCGCTGTGGATAACGCCGGCTGCTTGTGGCGCAGTCATGCCTTTTTCTATAGTCCAAGCACGAACTTCTTTCACTCCTGCTGTAAAATAGGTTTGCAGATTAAGCAAGTCATAAGCCTCGCGAATCAACTTGTTCACGCCAGGTTCTTCGAGGCCTAGGTCTTCCAAAAACATCATGCGCTCTTCGAAAGTGTCCAGTTCGGTAATATCGGCTTCCGTTTTGGCCGCCAAAATTAGCATTCCGGCATTTTCGGCCTTGATGGCTTCGCGCACGGCCTCAATATGCTTGTTTCCTTTCTTTAAGCCTTCTTCGTCCACATTGCACACATACATCACCGGTTTGTTGGTGAGCAAAAACATTTCGCGGATATACTCTTCAAAATCTTCATCCGAAACCGCGTATGCCCTTGCATTCTTACCTTGTTCCAAGGTGGCCTTTAGTTGGCTCAATATTTCAATGCCGCGAAGCACTTTTCTGTCTCCACCTTTGCTGGCTTTTTTCAGTTTGTCTATGTTCTTTTCCACCGTTTCAAGGTCCTTCAGTTGCAATTCGAAGTCGATCGTTTCCTTATCGCGAACTGGATTCACCGTGCCATCCACATGGGTGATGTTGTCGTCCTCAAAGCAGCGCAGCACATGCAGTATAGCGTTGGTTTCGCGGATGTGCGAAAGAAACTGATTGCCCAAGCCCTCTCCTTTTGAGGCACCACGCACCAATCCTGCTATGTCCACAATTTCCACCGTAGCCGGCACGACCCTCTCCGGATTTACCAATTCTTCAAGCTTAGCCATGCGCGGATCGGGCACATTGGTCATGCCCACATTGGGCTCAATGGTGCAAAAAGGGTAATTGGCCGATTGCGCCTTGGCGTTGCTTAGGCAATTAAACAGGGTCGATTTTCCTACGTTAGGTAGTCCTACTATTCCACACTTCATGATTTCAGAGGCTAATTTTTAAGGGCGCAAAGATACCATTACCGACCATCAAAATCACTGTTTGTATTTCTTTTGAAAAGAATTAAACAACGCTTCACCACCATGGCCTTAACCTTTATTTTTGGCCAAAATATCTCGTATCATGCCCACTATTACTGAAAGCAAAAAACTCTGTAGCCAAGTGCGAAGAGACATTGTACGAATGGTTCATGCAGTAAATTCGGGTCATCCGGGAGGTTCATTGGGCTGCACAGAGTTTTTCGTGGCCCTTTACACGCACATCATGAATCGCCCTTCGGCATGGGACATGGATAACCATGGATCTGATATTTTTTTCCTATCAAACGGGCACATTTCTCCTGTCTATTACAGCGTATTGGCGCGCACTGGTCATTTCGAAATTGCCGAATTGAAGACTTTTAGAAAAATTGATTCTCGCTTGCAAGGCCACCCTACCACCCACGAAGGCTTACCTGGGATACACATTGCTTCAGGCTCTTTGGGTCAGGGCATGTCGGTAGCCATTGGCGCAGCTCTTTCGAAAAAAATGAACGGCGACAAAAGCATGGTTTTTTCGCTACACGGGGACGGAGAGTTGCAAGAAGGACAGATTTGGGAAGCGGTGATGTTTGCCGCTGCCAACAAGGTGGACAACCTTATAAGCACGGTAGACTACAACGGAAGACAAATAGACGGCGACGTGGACAAGGTGCTTTCGCTAGGCAATTTGAAAGCAAAATTTGAAGCTTTTGGGTGGTCTGTAATAGAAAACAAAGAAGGCAACAACCTGGAGAAAGTGATCAGCAGCCTTGAACTTGCCAAGCGACATACGGGTAAGGGCAAACCGGTCGTTATTCTAATGCACACCGAAATGGGCGCCGGAGTAGATTTTATGATGGGCAGCCACAAGTGGCATGGAGTGGCACCCAATGACGAACAACTGGCACAGGCTTTGGCTCAGCTGGAAGAAACGCTAGGCGACTATTAAAAATAAAGTCTTGAAAAAAAGCTTTTCCATTCTTTCCTTGGCCCTTGTGTTGCTCAGCAGCCAATGGCTTTTTGGGCAATATACACCGCCTAAGACTAGGATTCTCTTTGTTTTCGACGCGTCGCAAAGCATGTACGCCAGCTGGCAAACAGGCTCCAAAATGGATGTGGCACAAAGACTCATGAGCGAAATGCTCGACAGCTTAGAGCGAGTACCCAATCAAAATTTTGAACTGGCACTTCGCGTGTACGGACACCAAAAGCCCGTGCCACCACAAGATTGTGACGATACCAAGCTTGAAATTCCATTCGGGCCGGGAAATATTCCGAGAATAAAAAAGCGGCTTCAGGCGATAAAGCCAATGGGCACTACGCCCATAGCGCGAAGCTTGGAAAGAGCAGCACGAGACTTTCCCGTGTGTTCCGATTGCCGAAACATCATCATCCTGATAACGGATGGTGTGGAAGCCTGCGAC
>CAZBBV010000298.1:0-2831 GCA_964490025.1 uncultured Cryomorphaceae bacterium
CAAATTGAACAAGGCGCAACCTACTTCGGTGGCATGTTGGGCTTCAACAGTGGTAAGACCACCTTTGCCGACAACACGCCGGAAATCAATACCAGTGGTTTTGACATTGGTGTTTCCGGCAACTATCTGCTTACTGACCAAATTAGCGTGGGCTTGAATCTTGGCTTTATGTCGAGCGGGCAGTCACAAAACCTACCTGGAGTGGGCGATTATGAGGACAACGAAAGCGCTTTCGGATTCGGTGCAAACGCACGCTATTTTATGGGTTGCTGCGCTCCTAGGTTTTACACCTATGCCGATCTTGGTTTCAACATGATGTCGGGCACAAGTAAGTCGACTTCACCCTTTGGAGAAACCGAAGATCCATTCAGTGCAATGAATGTGGGCCTCTCTTTTGGATTCATGTATTTCCTTTGTCCATCATTGGCCATGAATCTTGGTTTCGGAAACCTAGGGCTCGAAAGCTCAAAACCGGTGAAGGAACAGCTGAAGTGAAAACCAGCAACTTTGGACTTAACCTAAGCAGCGAAACATTGAGAGTTGGTGTTTCGTACTTTCCTTTTAGAGACGGCGAGAACTTCTAAGAAAATCAGCCAAATAAAAAAGCCCTTTCAGTCTCAGACCGAAAGGGCTTTTTGTTGTGTCTTAAAGAATTACTGAGCTGAAGCGTCTCCTTCTGCAGCGTCAACTGCTGCATCAGTAGCTCCTTCAACTGCTTCTTCAACTGCTTCAGTAGCTTCTTCAACTGCTTCAGTAGCTTCCTCCATTTGAGTTTCGGTAGTTTCTTCTGCTGGTTGAGTGCAGCTCACAGCAACAAAGCTGGCGGCTAATAGGAAAAATGCAATTTTCTTCATGGAATGATTGGGTATTAAAATTTGGACAAAAGTAAGGTTTCAAAACTTTTCGCCCTAAAATCTTGAAAAAGATTTAATTAACAATGAGGTGTTTGAAAAGTGCCTCTCATTATCAGTTATTTAGAAAATCGCTTTAGGTCTTCATGCAGTTGTTTGTAGTCAATGCTTCCGTGTTGAGTCTTTAAGTGGTGGGCGATAGCGAGTGATTTGTTAATCCTAATCTGCGAACTCTTCACCTTTAAGACCAGGTAAATGAGGCTGCGCCTCTTACCCATGCTGAGGCTGTTGAAAAAAAAATCAGCTTCAGGATCGAGTTCCAATGTTGCCGACAATTCTTCCGGCATGGGCATTCCGTATTCCGATTCGTCTTTTACCAGCCTCACTTGCACCAACTGCCCTTCACGAATGCCCAATGATTTTCGCAAACTTTGATTGAGCAAGATGAAGCCCTCTCCGCGTATAGGCATCAGTGCGCAGGGAAACTCCTCACTATGGTTAACACTGCACCGCATCCTTCTTTGGCCGTCATGCGTAAGCTGGCGGCATATTTCTTCAGGCACCATTACGTGGTGACCCCACACATTGTGTTCAAATACTTCTACAAAGGATTCAAAGGTGAAACTCATTTGAATGCGCAAATTTGAAATTACTCGACCTCGAATCAAATCTATGAATTAGTACCTTCGGGCTTCAATTTACATTTTATGACCAAGGAAGAAATTAGGGCCAATTTCAGGCAGAGAGCGGATTTGAGCGAAGATGACTTTCGTTATTTTTTCCATTTGGTAGAAGAACGCAAGTTGAAGAAGAACAAATTGTTGGTGGAGCAGGGGAGCACAGCCCCCGTGATGGCTTTTGTAAAGGATGGCTGCCTGATGACCTACCACGAGGATCAAGAAAAGTTCAAGCACGTGCTTCAGTTTGGAATGCCTTCTTGGTGGACAGGCGATTTGGAAACATTTTCGAAAGGTACTGAGAGTCTATATTCCATAAGCACCTTGCTCGATAGCGAGCTGTATATGCTATCGGCTGATGCCTTCGATCAACTTTTGATAAAAGCACCTTCGTTTGAGCGATATTTTCGGATTTTGTTTCAAAATGCGCTGGTGGCCAATCAGAAACGGATTATTCGAAATATTTCTTTTCCGGCCGAGGAGCGCTACAAAACCTTTGTGCGCAACTACCCCAAACTGGAGCTGGTGGTGCCGCAGAAGTATATTGCTTCGTATTTGGGTATTACGCCGGAGTTTTTGAGCAAAATGAAAAAGCGGATGCTGAAAGGGGAATAAAAGAAAGCCCACAGTCGAAGCAAGTTCGAAAGGGGGCTATCTACCATGAAAAAGCAAGTCTTTATGCTTTTGCCAATTGTATGTTGAGTGCCAGATGCACATAGTCGCCTACCACAACACCACCGGCTTCGGTCACCATGTCCCAGGTTAGACCAAATTCTTTGCGGTTCACTTTTCCACTGATTTCAAATCCTGCCTTGGTGAAGCCATAGCCATCCACCATGGAGCCACCGTAGCTTGCCTCCAGCTCTACTTTCTTCGTGGTGTTTTTCATAGTGAGGTCGCCCACCAGCTTATAGCTGTCTTCGCCTGTTTTGTGCAGCTTGCCATTTTCAAATTTTATGAACGGATATTTCTCTGCGTCGAAGAAATCGGCTGAGCGCAAGTGAGCATCTCTGTCGGCCACGTTGGTATTGATGCTCGCCACGTCGATAGCGAAATGCGCTTCGGCTTGGTTAAAATCGTCACCCTCAGTTTCCAGTCCGCCTTCGAATTTTTGGAACATGCCGGTCACGGTGGAGATCACGAGATGTTTCACTTTGAATTGCACTTCGGAGTGCATGTTGTCAATTTTCCAGGTTGTTTTAGTTGCAATTGCTGTTTCCATGTTTTGTGATTAAATGTTTGTGCATCTAGAACAGCAGTGTTCGCGCTATTGTTGATTGAAGTAGGTTAAGGAAAGCCGCAA
>CAZBBV010000299.1:0-2815 GCA_964490025.1 uncultured Cryomorphaceae bacterium
CAAGCCACAGGCTTAAAAAAATGAAAGGGCAGCTACAGCTGCCCTTTTTTAGTTTAAAGTTCTGTCATAGGACTTCTACAACCACTTTCGGAATTCTGCCATTGAACTTCGATCGGGCTTCGGCGCCAATAGATTCAACCACCGGGGTAGCCAAATCAATGCCTACATCTGCTGTTTCATCTGCTGAGAAAATGGCCGCTTGAGTCCGCTCAATTCGTCCTTCACCAACTTTTTCCCCATTCACAAATAGGGTGGCCAATCCTCCTTTTCCGGGTCCTCCGCCATCATAGGCAAATTCCATTTTGATGACATTTTTGCCGGGTTTCAGTTTTTCTGTTGAGGCCACCGTGTAGCGCTCCATGCCCAGGAAATTGTAGTCGTAGGCCACCACGCCATTTTTGGTGTAGAGTGCCCATCCTCCAAAACGGCCACCTTGCGCTATGATAATACCGTTTGCCACTGTACCTTCCTGAATCTCAACATCAGCGGTGAGGGTGATGGACCGGTTTTTAATATTGATAAACACATTCTCCGACATGCCCACCATACCTTCGGCCAGGGTGAGGGATGTGCGACCGCCCATAATATCAGGCCGACCTACGTTGGCGGCTATAATGCGGTCAAATGTTCGGTCGTCAATAGGCAAGGCATAGTTTCTTTCGGCTTCTTTCATGAACAGCTCTTGCATCTCTTTCAGCTTTTCGGGATGTTTCGCTGCCAAGTCGTTCACCAAACTGAAGTCATTGGCCACGTCGTAAAGTTCCCAAATATCTTCCGTAAGCGGTCGGCGAGGCGTGGCTTCCCATGGCGCGCGGTGGATGGTGCGTGCATACCAACCTTCGTGATATATGGCGCGATTTCCGGTTATTTCAAAGTACTGTGTAGTGTGTCTTTCCTTTGCGGTGGCATCATTAAATGAATAAACCAGACTTGTTCCATCCATAGGACGCTGCTCTATTCCGTTTACCATTTTTGGTTCAGGCAGTCCGGCGGCTTCCAGAATGGTTGGGGCAATATCGATTACATGACTAAACTGACCGCGCAATTCACCTTTTGCTTGAATCCCTTTAGGCCAGCGAATGGTCATGCCTACTTTTGTTCCTCCAAAGTCAGAGCCCATCTGTTTTGTCCATTGAAAAGGGGTGTCGAACATCACGGCCCATCCGGCTGCCATGTGAGGATAGGTTTCAGGGCCTCCCCATTTGTCGTATTTTTTCAGCATATCCTCTACAGTTTCCTGCACCCCGTTGAAATAGGTCATTTCGCTAAACATGCCATTTGCGCCACCTTCGGCACTCGTGCCATTGTCGCCATACACAAAAATGATCATGGTATTTTCGGTCTGACCGGTTTCGTCCACAGCCCCAAGTAGCCGCCCAATTTCATAGTCGGTCATGTCTAGATATCCGGCAAATACCTCGGCCTGTCTGGTAAACAATTTCTTCTGATCGGCTGTTAGGCTTTCCCATTCAGGAATAGCGTCCGGTTTTGGCGCCAACTTAGTCCCTTTTGGCACTAGGCCTATTTCAATTTGCCGCGCTAAGATGATCTCCCGCATAACATCCCAACCGCCATCAAACTTGCCTTTCCATTTGGCTATATATTTTTCGGGCACGTGGTGTGGAGCGAGCACTGCCCCGGGTGCGAAGTACATGAAGTAAGGCTTGTCGGGCGTTAGTGCTTTTTGGTGTTTCATCCATGCCACAGCCTGATTGGTCATGTCGTTCATGAAGTGGTAGTCCGGGTCTTCCGGAAGCTCCACTGGATGGGTTCCGTCGTACACAAAAGGTGCCCATTGATTGGTTTCTCCTCCAAAAAATCCATAGAACTTGTCAAATCCCTGATGGTGCGGCCAACGGTCGAAAGGGCCGGAGACACTGGTTTCCCAGGTGGCTGTTTCGTGCCATTTGCCAAATGCTCCGGTGCTATATCCATTGAGCCTAAGGATCTCGGCAAGTGGAGCGACATTTTGTGGAATCTCCCCGGTGTTGCCCGGATATCCGGTGGCCATCTCTGTAATGAATCCCATATTGTTCACCTGATGGTTCCGACCGCTCTTTAGAGCAGCTCTTGTAGGAGAGCACACCGCGGTGGTGTGGAAATTATTGTAGTAAACGCCTTCGCTCGCAATCTTATCGAAGGTGGGTGTAGCCACCGGACCACCAAAAGCACTGGTTCCTGCAAAGCCGAGATCGTCCACCAATACCAGAATGACATTAGGGGCATCTTTCGGGGCTTTTACCTCAAATCGTTCAGGAAGTTGAGTATTTCGAACATCCAGTTCCGCTGAAGTAGCGGCTATGGGTGCCTTGATGGGCAAAATGGTTCTGTCATATCCGTCGGCATCAACGGAGGTGGCCACAGGTTCCGCTTCTTTGGGTTGGCAAGCAACAAATACAAGAAGACCCGCTAAGAAGAATAGCGAGAGAAAGGGAATTGATTTCATTGGATTGGGGGATTTTATGAGGTAAAAGTAGTAGAATATAAAAGCCGTAGAAATGAATAAAATCAGTTTTATCTGTGTTATGATTCTTGGATTAACATTTACCCACTAGTAGGTAATAGGGATTACAACAATTGCCTGTACCATCCGTTTTCCGGGTGCAGCCCAATAAGCAGCTTTAATACTGCCCCAATTTTCTCCCTTTTTCCATTGTTGATGTAGAGCACCGATAAGGCGTACAACAGATTTTCGGCATTTGGCGCTATTCTTAATCCCGCTACTGCCATTCTATGAACCAATCGGCGTAGAATTCACAGAAGCATTTTGCTCGATATTTCAGAAATCGTAAAGAAGAAATACCAATGCTACTTT
>CAZBBV010000300.1:0-2802 GCA_964490025.1 uncultured Cryomorphaceae bacterium
GCGGTGGTGATGTCGGCCATTTCTTCTGTGGATACGCCCATAATTTCTGCCAGTCGTTCGCCAATGATGGGCAAGTAGCTGCTTTCGTTGCGCTTGCCGCGGTGCGGAATGGGCGGCAGGTATGGCGAATCGGTTTCTACCAACAAGCGATTGAGGGGCACATTCACTAAAGCTTTGTCAAGCCCGCCATTTTTATAGGTCGCCACTCCGCCAATGCCCAGGTGCATACCCAAAGCCACCCCGCGCGCTGCCTGTTCGGCATTTCCGGTGAAGCAATGCAATACGCCCTTTAGGCTTCCATCTTGTTCTTCCTCCAAAATTTTAAAAACATCATCAAATGCTTCGCGGGTGTGAATGGCCACGGGAAGATTCAATTCCTTGGCCCAGCGCAGTTGCGTGCGGAAGGCTTCGCGCTGTTTGTCGGCATGGGTGGTGTCCCAATAGTAGTCAAGACCAATTTCACCCACGGCGTAGTGCCTGCCCGTGGCCAGCTCTTTCTCTACATGGGCCAACTCTTCCTGCCAGCTATCGCCCACCGAACAGGGATGAAGCCCGCACATGGAAAAGAAAAGTTCGGGATACATTTCTGAAAGGATATACAGCGCGCGGGTGTGGGCACTGTCTATATCCGGAAGGAGCACTTTCTCCACACCGGCGTCCAGCATTCGGGCAACCACCTCCTTTAGGTCTGATTCGAAATTGGGCAAGTAAATATGTGCGTGGGTATCAATCCATTTCATGGGGCAAATATACCCCCTTCGAAAGAGAATTTCCTGAAGAAAGATGACCCGGGAATATTCCATTTCTCACTCAGTTCTGTATTCATAGCTTTGTGCTCCAAGATTTAGGCATGAAAATTCTGATCGTCCGTTTTAGCTCCATTGGCGATATCGTGCTCACCACCCCTGTGGTGCGCTGCGCAAAGCAGCAGTTGAAAAATGTAGAGCTGCATTACCTCACAAAGAAGAGTTTTGTGCCCATCCTTCAAGAAAATCCCTACATAGACCGAATTCATTCGCTTCAGGACGATTGGGAAAAGACCATTTCGGAACTGAGAAAAGAAGAATTCGACCTAATCATTGACTTGCACAACAACCTGCGCACCCTGCGGCTTAAAAAAGCACTAAGCATCAATTCGCACGCATTTCCAAAACTCAATTTGCGAAAATGTCTGTATGTGAATTTCAAATGGAAGGTGATGCCCAAGGTGCATATCGTGGACCGCTACTTCAAAGCGGTAGAAGGCCTGGGGGTGAAAAATGACGGCAATGGCTTGGACTATTTCATTCCAGCACAGGAGGAATATGAATTGAAAAACCTTCCCGAACGCCACCGAGCGGGCTATATGGCTTTTGCCATTGGTGGGCAGCACCCCGGAAAAATGTTGCCGGTGAAAAAGATGATCGAGATTTGTCGCGCCTATGGCAAGCCGGTCGTTTTGCTCGGCGGAAAGGAAGACATCCCCAATTCACTCGAATTAGAAAAGGCAGTGGGCGACACTATATATAATATGGTAGGAAAATGCAGCCTGCATCAAAGCGCGTCGCTCATCCGCCAGTCGGACGTGGTGCTCACGCACGATACGGGCTTGATGCACATTGCCGCAGCCCTTAAGAAAAGAATCGTGTCCGTGTGGGGCGCCACAGTGCCTGAATTCGGCATGTATCCTTATCTACCCGGCGGGGGTTCTGAAATGATTGAGCCCAAAGGGGTTTGGGATCGCCCTTACTCAAAACTGGGCGACAACAAATGGTACAAACCCGACTTCAAGGGCATGGAGAAAATTTCGGTAGAAGAGGTGGTGCGCGCCCTGAATGGGTGAAAAATCCTTATTGCTTTTCTGCAGGCATAAATAGTGCCTTAAGTTCGGTGGCGTCGTCCGGTTTCATTTTTCCGGCCAAGATTAACGACAGTTGTCTGCGGCGCAGCGCTCCATCATATCGTTGTTTTTCTTCTTCAGTTTCCGGCTGAAGCGGCGGCACTTGAATCGGGTTGCCCAGCTGGTCTACCGCAACAAAGGTGTAGATCGCTTCATTGCTTTTTTCTCTGCGTCCTGCCACATTGTTGTCTTCTATATACACATCCACAAACACTTCCATGGAGCTGCCAAATGCTCTGGATACCTTGGCTTCGAGGGTTACTATGGCTCCCTTGGGGATGGGGTTGGTGAAAGCTACATTGTTCACCGAAGCGGTTACTACTATGCGCTTGCAATGGCGGTGTGCGGCAATGGCGGTGGCAATGTCCATCCAATGCAGCAGGCGGCCGCCCATCAGGTTGTTTAGGGTATTGGTATCGTTCGGCAGAACAATCTCGGTGAGTATAGTCAGGGAGTCCTTTGGATTTTTTGCTTTCATGTGGCTTCGGGCTTTGCTAAAATGCCCGGCAAAAGTAGCCTATTTCTTCAGAAGCCAGGCTTGCGCGTTGTGTTGCGCCTGGATTGTCGGTAGGGCTTTTTCAGCTTCTTCACGGGTGGAAAAACTTTCGAAAGCCACGAGTTGCCAGCCACTAGGATTGGTGCCAACGATATTGGCATTGAAGCCCTGATTGCGAAGGTCGGATACCAGATTTTCCGCATTCCTTTCTATAGAAAAACAACCGGCAATGATGTGATACATAGTCCCGGGAGCTTCATAACTTTTATTCTCTTCCACCAATGGCACTGTGGGCTCCTCGGCAATTTCTTCCATCACCGCGTCTGCAGGAAGATAGTAATTCGAAAAGCTGAAATGGTCTTCTTCCGTTTCTGTTTCAATGGCTTTGCCGCGTTCTTGATAACGCATCTGCGACGATTCGGTGGTC
>CAZBBV010000301.1:0-2796 GCA_964490025.1 uncultured Cryomorphaceae bacterium
TCAGCTGCTTTAATACCACCCAAAAAGTTAATGAGATTTAACCACTCCGCTTCTGAAGGTATGTGATAACCCTCCGGGGCTAATCCCCTGCCATCACTTACAGCATACCAATTGTAGAGTTTCCCGTACTTATATCCATTTGCCGGATCATTATTATAATAACACCACGCAGGTTGTTTATTCTTTCCAGCCATTTCCCACTCTTCATTTGATTTAGCTTGGAGAATAACATCTCCGTTCCGGAATGTAGTTACATTCAAATTTTCAGCACACCAAACTTGTGTTCCAATTGTTACATTCCCAATTTCATCTGAACTTGTTATCAGAACAAATAACATAAGTAACAGGGTAGATTTTATCATTTGTAAGAGATTAATTAAGGCTTAATTTGATAAACTGTCTTTTTCTTCTTTCAAATGTATTGTTTTTTACATCCGCATTCCTTGAGAATAATCAGAGTTTTTAAGAGTGCTCAGAACCATTTCGAAGACCTGTTTTATGCAAATCGTCAGCAAACGAAAAAAGGGCCTCAGACCCAAATGGCCTGAAACCCTTCTTTTCCCTAGTCGGGGTGACAAGACTTGAACTTGCGACTTCACGCCCCCCAGACGTGTACTCTACCAACTGAGCTACACCCCGAACTGGCCGCAAAAGTAAAAACTCCGCGGTTCTTTTCTACCCTTAACTTTACATTCTTGAAAGTTTGTTTTGTAACACAACCGCTAAAAAAGATTTTGAACCTTTACGCGCTCGCCCTCGTTACACACCGCTATGGCAAAATGGATGGCCTCTTTGGCCTTTTTTCTTTTACACACCGGGCTTTTTGCCCAAAATTTCAGCCTATCGGGTAGGGTGACGGATGCGGCTACGGGCGAAATTCTCCCGGGGGCCAATGTGGTGGTGAGCGCACTGAAAATTGGCGCCACCACCAATGCCTACGGGCACTATTCGCTTTCCATCCCCAAAGGAATCCACGAGATTAGTTGCTCCTTTGTGGGCTACACCACCCAAACCATCACCATAGACCTGAGCCAAAACAGCACACAAAATTGGTCGCTGCCATATGCCAACTTCATGACCAATGAGGTGATAGTGGTGGCCGAAAAAGACGACCAAAATGTAACCGGCGTGGAAATAGGCACAGTGGAACTGAGGATGGAGGAGGTGAAGCAAATTCCGGTGCTGATGGGCGAAGTGGACATCATGAAAACCATACAGCTGCTGCCCGGCGTAAGTTCTAGCTCGGAAGGAAACTCCGGCTTTCATGTACGTGGTGGCTCACAAGATCAAAACCTCATACTACTGGACGACGCGGTGATATACAACCCCTCTCACCTATTGGGCTTTGTGTCCATATTCAATGGCGACGCGCTGCGCAATGCGGAAATCATAAAAGGCGGTATTCCGGCACGATATGGCGGACGCATATCATCAGTGCTGGATGTGCGCATGCGCGACGGCAACTACCGCGACTGGCAGGTGCAGGGCGGCATTGGCCTCATCTCTTCGCGCCTGCTGGTGGAAGGGCCCATAGTGCCGGAGAAAAGTTCATTGCTCTTTTCTGCCCGCCGGACCTATATCGATATTTTCCTTAAACCCATTCTGGAAGGCACAGAGAATGAAGGCAACAACTACTTCTTCTACGACCTGAACCTGAAACTAAACTACCGCCTGAGCGACAAAGACCAGATTTTTATATCGGGATATTACGGTTACGACAAGTTCGACTACCGCAGCCCCGACAGCGACTTCAGGTCTGAAATACCGTGGGGAAATGGCATGATTAACATGCGGTGGATGCACCTATTCACCGGTAAGTTTTACATAAACACTTCGGTGAGCTACACCGATTATCAATTCAATTTCGAAAGCAGCCAAGGGGGGTTCTACAGCTCCCTATTTAGCGGCATAAAAGACTGGAACGCCAAGCTGGACGCCAACCTTTTGGTCTCAAACAGGCAGACCCTGCGTTTTGGTGCGCAATACACACACCACCGTTTTTCGCCCAGCAACGCCTACGGACGCAGTGGCGACACGGAGTTCGTTTCGCCGGAGCAGGTGCAGGTGGCACACGAGGCGGCTGTGTATGTGGAGGAAGAATGGAAAATAGGCTCGCGCATCACAGCCATTGCCGGACTGCGCTATTCGGCCTTTCAGTTTGTAGGGCCTTTCGAGCGCTTTGTAAAAAATGAGCTTGGCGTGATCAGCGACACCATCAGCTACAGCAAGGGAGAATCGATAAAAACATACGGCGGCCTCGAGCCGCGCGTGGGGGTAAATGTGTTGCTCACAGAAGAGTCGAGCATAAAAGCCGGCGTAACGCGCAACATGCAGTACATCCATTTGGTGAACATTTCCAACACGGCCATGCCTACCGACTTGTGGCTGCCGAGTTCGGAAATTATTGCCCCGCAGATTGGCTGGCAATACAGCGCGGGCTATTTTAGAAATTTCAAAAACAACCTTTTCGAAACCAGCGCGGAACTGTTTTACAAACAGATGGACAACCAGATAGAATACCGCGAGGGAACCGACATTTCGAGCAACATACGCGACAACCCCGACAACAACATGACCACCGGTTCGGGCCAGTCCTACGGCTTTGAACTACTTATCCGAAAGTCGAAAGGAAAAACCACCGGATGGATTGCCTATACCTGGAGCGTATCGGAGCGCTTTTTTGATGAGATAAACAAAGGCAAAAGCTACTACGCTCCTTTCGACAAACGACACGATCTGGCCCTAACAGGCACTCGAAAGCTCAACGAACGCTGGACAGTGGCCGCCGTGTGGGTG
>CAZBBV010000302.1:0-2785 GCA_964490025.1 uncultured Cryomorphaceae bacterium
AGCCCCAAAGGTACCCCTTGTAATGCATTATCCCTGAATGGAGTTGATTATTTTCTCTTGAAATCAAGTAAAAGGACAAATCCCATACTTCGTTGTGTTGATATGTGGTTTCTTTCAGAAACGGCACAACCGAGCCTCGTGCACTGGCGATAAGAAAACTAGTTCTTCAACAAGCGTTGATGCTCCGTTCCATTTAATTCCAAGAAATATAGCCCTGAAGGAATGGCCTCCAGAGAAATGGTCATAGAGTTGGGCTTGTCAGAAGGGAAAATTTCGAGCAAAACCCTTCCGGTGAGGTCCAAAAAGCGAATGTGCTGAATGGCGGCACTTTCGCTGCGCAACTCCACAAAAGAGGAACTGGGATTGGGAATAAGAACAAACTGCTTCCCTGTGCTTGCTTGTTCTTCAGTGCCCAGCCCCAGTGTGCTGCAAATGCCATCCGTAAGGTAGTTGCCGGTGTATTTGGCGATAAAGTTTACGGAATCGCCATTTACAGTGGTCGGAATTGTGAAATATGCGTACAAAGTGTCTTGTATAAATCCCAAGCTACTTGGTAATTGTGTTCCCCATTGCATAGGAGTGCCGCACCACTGTTGGCCATTCCACCCGGCAAAGCGTGGAATGCTAACATCTCCAAATGAATCAGCACTTTGAACGCAAAACATCACTTCTTTATATACAAATAGTTCACTCACAAATCCGTTAAGCCCGTTGGCCACTTTGTGCCATTGCTGCCCATCCCAGCGGGCAATACAGTTTCCCGGATTTCGAGGATCAAACATTTTATGAAATGAACCACCCATGTATATTTCATTCTGGTAGATTTCGAAATCCCATACTTTATTGTTTCCAAATATTCCCTCTCCGAAAGGATGCCACTGCCGGCCATCCCAGCGGCTTAGCCCTCTGAATAGTTGCCCGGGAGACGTGCCGTTGTCAATCACCACTATATCGCCATTGAAAAACCGCGCTTTTAGATGTGCTCCGAAATTTAGGGCATTGGTGGGATGGAATGTACTGAAAGGATATTGCCAGGATTGTCCTCGATTATATGTGATTGAAAATGGATAAAGTGAAAAATTCGGAATAACCATTTCACCTGAGAACAGCAAACTATCTCCAGATGCGTCACCGGATTCTAATATACCACTAGAGGGCGAAACCCAAACAGAATCATTATAAACTTTTACAATGTTTGTATACCCTAGATTCATGTTATCAACATCCCTTATTACATTGAAGTTTCCGACTAAATACAAAGTATCTCCATACATAAATATATCAGAGGCCATGCTTACAAAACCACCTTGAGGCACTCTAAAAGGTAATGAATTCCATTTTCCATTTTCTCTGAACGCGGCAACTCTGCGAATTCCGTATTCATCTCGAAATAGGCCATAAATCCAGTCCTTCCCTAAGGGGCCTTCTCCCTTAAATTGAACATTTCTATAGGATGGGTTTTCTTGATTTGGATCTAGACCACTAATATCAATGACCCATTGCTGGCCTTTTGTGTGGGTGGTTAACACTAGGCCAATCAACAGCAGAAATGTCTTAGTGTTTAACAACCTTCTCATAATGCTCTTTGTTTATTTCGATAATATAGATTCCTGGTTTAAGCTGCGAAATGTCAAACGTCTATAACGACTGAGAAGCTTGATACTTATTTCATGCAGATCAGATTTAGTCACGTGCTCTAAACGCATATGTGAAGATTAAAATAGATGAACGAATATAATTCAGATTTCCTTTCTCTAGCTGCGTTGTGCTAACCTGTGGTTTCTTTCAGAAACGGCACAAGCGAGACGCTTGCGCCAGCGAATGCTTCATTTGTAATTTTTAATTGTTAATTACAATTGACGAACGAGGATATTCGAGATTCCCTTCCCATCCGCTCAAACTCCAAATCCATTTTTGCTTCCCATCTCCCAATCTCCCCCGTTTTTTGTTCTTTCGTGCTATGTCAGTGGTGCAACGGATTTTTTTATTGCTTGCTGTGGGCTGGGGCTTTATTGCCGCTGCGCAGGAGCAGCGCATGCGCTACAAGGCCTATTTCTGGCCCGAGCGCATCCACTACGAAGTGGTGCCTGAGGCATGGCTGGAAGAGGATGCTGTGATGCTGCAACGCACCCTGCGCCACCGCCTCTCGTCCGACGACCCCTTCAACATCAGCAACCAGATGGAGTATTACTACCTTATCAAGTTGCTGAGCCAGCGAGGGGTGGAGCAGTACGCAAAAATATTCATCCCCGTGCGGCGCGGCACGGTGGTGTCGCATGTGGCGGTGCGCATCTACAAGCCGGATGGCCGCGTGGCCGATTTCAACGGGAAATATTTCAAAAGTCGTGTGCTGCCCGTTTCCACCGGGCCGATAGAGGGCGATCGCTACGTAGTGCTCGACATCCCCACCGCCGAGAAAGGCGACGAGCTGGAAATCTACTTCCGCTACGAGGGCTATGGCCTGCCGGTGCAGATCTTCTTTCACGACTACTTACCCATTTTGCGTTCGGAGTATATCGGCCAGCGCGCCACGAAATTCGAAGTGCAACACAAGGGCTACAACGGCGTGCCTGTGCCCGACGAGAAAACGGAGTACTTCGAGCTGAAACAAAGGTGGGTGTTGGAAAATTTGCCTGCCTACCAGCCGGAACCCGGCGCGTGGGCGGTGGAGGAATATCCCTACCTCGATTTTGCCCTGAAGCCTTCGTACCTCTACCTCACCAATTGGAAGCACAACTGGACGGCCTTTTTCAGCCAGTTGGAGCAAAACCAGTTGCAATACAAC
>CAZBBV010000303.1:0-2771 GCA_964490025.1 uncultured Cryomorphaceae bacterium
GCCCAAAATAATCGGCAGGCCATCTTTACCCGAGCCAATCACAATGACCTTGCTATTGGGCGATTGCGAAAGCTGAAGCGTGGCTTCAATGCCTTTTTCTTTAAGAATTCTGTCTGTTAGGCTAGCGTTGATAATGTTGTAGGCCGCCGACTTTCCTTCAGCCTCAATGCGTTGACGCTCGGCCTCTTGCTCTGCGCGCTGAAGTTTGTATTCGTACTCCAATGCTTGTTGCTCCTGTTCCAGCTTGCGCTCAATAGCATCTTGAAGCGTGGCAGGAAGCTCCACTTCGCGAATTAGCACGGCATCCATAATGATATTTTTCTCCGCAAGTGCCAGCTTGGTTCTTTCAAAGATTTCTTCCTGAATTACCTCGCGCTTTGTACTGTATAGTTCTTCGGGAAGGTACTTGCCTATCACTTCGCGGGTAGCGGAACGAATTTCGGGCATGATGATCACCTCGTGATACCCTTGTCCAACCTCATCATGCAAAAAACCAATGCGGTTGTCAATGGGGCGATAGCGATAGCTCAGCTCTGCTTTGATGGTCAAACCATTGCGGCTCAACACCTGCATAACCGATTGGTTTTCCTGAATCTTCACATTGTACACATACATGGTGTTCCATGGGGCAATAAGGTGAAATCCCTGACCATACACTGCCGTTTTGTTCAAACCGCCGCCAAATGGCTTGAAGATAACGCCTTTCTCACCGGGCTTTATGGTCACAGAAATGTTGTTCCACACAAGGATGAGCACCAATAATCCAATAGCCCCAAGTATTCCGGCTGTTGTAATCTTGTTCATATGATAATTGTTTTAATGAATTTGCCTCGAAGGTAGGTCTTTCGCGCGTTGGACTACAAAGTGCCCAGCCATTTTCTCGCAAACCACTCAATGGCCAATAATATAAGTACAAGAATAAGTATTGCCCGAAGGTTGATCAATTCCGACAGATTATTGCGCTCGTAAATCACCGGTCGCAGGTCATCTCTCTCTAGTATTGTTTCTTTTAGCTTTTCCCATTCGTTGGGGTAAAACATGGCGCCACCCGTTTGAGCGGATACATTGAAAAGCAAATTGTGATTTGCCGCCAGCGCCAACCGTTCCATATCAATTTTCTTCACCACCAACTTTCCTCGCTTCGTAAAACTTTCCTCTCCCCATGTTGCCTTAGCTTCCCATTCGTATTCGCCGGGAGAGAGTGCATTGATTCGTGCCCTGAAACCAATGCCCGACTCTGAAAATGCATAGGCATATTCTTCGCCCGATTCGTTGGTCATGCTTAGTAAAACAGATACGCCTTCCTGCACACTTTCGAAAGAGCTGTTGTACAATTCAGCCTCCACCACTATGCGCTCGCTTTCGTCCACGTACTTTGGCGCACGCACCACAAACCTATCCTTGTCGGCATTCAGCGAAATAAACTGCACCAACGAGTTCATCAGTTCGTCGAATTGGCGATAGTTTCCGCTATTCCGGTAGTCGTTCATCCTCCAGCGCCACACGCCCTCTCCGAGAATGAAGGCCGACTTGGTGCCCGATTGATCGGCGGTGACAATGAGGGGTTTCGAAGTTTGAATCTTTCCCAACTTTTGAAAAGCCAGCACTTGTGCTCCTGCGGCCAGCGAATAGTTGCCAAAATTGCTCACCACCGGTGGCGCCACCTGAAGCATGTTCCATTGTTCGTCTGTGAGCTGAAAAGGCGTAAAATTCTTATTCAAGGCACATTGCACCACATCCGATTGGCCTTGGCTATCGCTAATCCTCACTACCGATTGCAGCGAATTGAATTCCTGCAACGACTCTCCGGGGCCTACTATCCAAAGGATGGGCTTACCGCTTTGCACCGCGCGTTGAAGCAATACCTTGTTGGCGGTTTTTGTTCCCTGGTGTATGATGATGGTGCTGTAATCCTTGAAATCGCCGGTATAGCGGTCGGCGATAAGGGTGGTCACTTCGATAGTTTCTTTGCTCGAAAGGGCCTTGGCAATGGCCGAAACATCCGGATGGGGTGCGCCTGCAAGAATGGCTACTTTTTGACGACTGTCGAGCACGTCTATATAAAAAGTAGTGTAGTTGTTGGTGGTATTCACCTCGGCACTCAGGGGTACCAAAGCAAGCTCATACTTATTGATCCCCGATTTGTCTGCCGGAAGTTGAAAACTCAGATTGGTGCTAAAAGAGTTTTGGTTGTACACCACTTCTTCGTCCAGTAAAATTTTTCCGGCGCGCATCACACGCAGTCGCGACCTGCTTCCCTCCAATCGCTCGGCCACTACCGTAACTTCTAGAGGAAAGGAATTTCCCAGAATGGCTACTTCGTTGTGCCGAACACGGGCTATGGCCGCATCCGAATTGGTGGTTGTATCGCCCAGCGCCATGGTATAAATGGGATATGCATAACGGCTCGATTTTAATACCCCGGCACCTCGATTTTGAATGCCATCCGTTGCCAGCACCACCGCGCCAATGTTTCTGTTCACGTAGCGATTGTCTATTTCCGACAAAGCCTGTTGAATATTGGTGAACACGCCGGGATAGGAAAAGTCGACCGATTCGTGCAGTGAGCCGTCGAAGCCGAAGCTCTTTACCTCAAACTGATCGCTGAAAGAGCCTACAAAACTTTGAAAATCTTCCGGATACTTCTGAAGGTACATAGTGCTGTCCGCCGTAAAGCGGATGGAACTGCTTTGATCTTGCAGAACAATGATCACCGGCTCTTGTCGCTCCTTGATGATGTATTTGAGAAAAGGATTTAATAAGAAAAGGCC
>CAZBBV010000304.1:0-2766 GCA_964490025.1 uncultured Cryomorphaceae bacterium
ACGGATACGAGGTGGCCGAAGCCTATTCTGCCATTGACCGCATGAGCAAAGAAATGGGCAGCACCCTGCAATCGCCGTTTATGAGCCTGAGTTTCATGGCGCTGCTGGTCATACCTTCTCTGAAATTGAGCGACTTGGGTCTTTTCGACGGAGAGAAGTTCGAGTTCAAGCCTTTGTTTGAGGCTTAACACAGATTAATTAACCTTTTTTGGTTTGTGCCGCCCTGCTGAAGAAATTACCTTCGCGGCCAATTTTAACCCAAAAGAAACAAGATGAGAAAAGTATTGATAGCGCTTTTGGCCCTGCCTATAGTGGCATGCCAGCAAGCTGCGCCGAAGGAGGAAACCCACGACCACAGCCACCACGGCCACGAAATGGGCGAAACCATGCTCCACTACCCCAACGAAAAGCATTTGACCAACATACGCCAGCTGACCTTTGGCGGCGACAATGCGGAGGCCTACTTCAGTTTCGACGACCGCATGCTTACCTTTCAGAGCAACTTCAACGAATGGGGACTGGAATGCGATCAGATTTTTTATTTCGACATAGAAAATGACGACCTGAGCAAAGGTGCGCCGCAAATGATTTCGACCAGCAAGGGCCGCACCACCTGCGCCTATTTTATGCCCGGCGACACCAGCATTGTGTTTGCCAGCACCCACTCCGGTGGCGACGCCTGTCCGCACGACCCGCCACGTGGCGAAAACTACACCTGGCCCATCTACAGCGACTACGACATTTATGTGAGCGACCTGAAAGGCAACATCCTTACACAACTGACCGACCGCGTGGGCTACGACGCAGAGGCTACCCTTTCGCCCGACGGCAGCATGATCGTGTTCACCTCCGACCGCAGCGGCGACCTGGAGCTGTGGACCATGAACACAGATGGCACAAACCTGAAACAAGTGACCACAGGCCTAGGCTACGACGGTGGCGCATTCTTTTCGCCGGATGGAAAGCAATTGGTGTTTCGCGCCTCGCGCCCGCAATCGGAGGAAGAAATTGCCAAATACAAAGACCTATTGAGCCAAGGACTGGTGGAGCCTACCAGCATGGAGCTTTACGTGTGCAATGTGGATGGTTCGGAGCTGCGTCAGGTGACCAAGCTGGGTCGTGCCAACTGGGCGCCATTTTTCCACCCTAGCCAGCAGAAAATCATTTTTTCCAGCAACCACCACACCGAGCGCGGCTTTCCTTTCAACCTATTTATGATCAATGTGGACGGCACCGGACTGGAGCAAATCACTTTCGACACGCAGTTCGACGCTTTCCCCATGTTTAGCTACAGTGGTAAGAAACTCGTTTGGGCCAGCAACCGTGTGAATGGTGGCACGCGCCACACCAACCTCTTCATTGCTGATTGGGTGGATTAATAAGCCTAAAAAAAAGATATTAGACGAAAGCCCCGGAAAGAAGATTTTCGGGGCTTTTCTATTCAATCGCCTTGTTCAAATTCAGAAATTGGTACTTTTCGAAATCGAAAAAATAAAAACCAAAATGAACCAAACTTTGAAAACCATGCAGATCATTCACGGTGCCCTGATGACGGGCATTGTGCTGTTTATGGCCGCGGGCTATTTTGTAGCCGAAATTCCTGAGAATCCTGAAGAGAATTCCGTGTACACCTATCTGTGGTTAGGCATCACCATTCCTGTTTTGGTGGCGGTTTATTATCTGTACAACAACCGCCGCTCGGCATGGGCGCATTTGCAAAATGAAAGCGACAAGGAGCAAGCCTACCAAACACGCATGATCATCATCTTTGCCCTGCTGGAAGCGCCATGTTTGTTTGGCACTGTGCTGTACATTCTCAGCGCCGAAGCGCTTTACCTGGCAGCGGTGGCAGTGCTTCTGCTCGTTTTTGTTCGCTTAAGGCCTACGGCGCAGTCGTACAAAGATGATCTAGGCTTTAATTAAAGAACCCATGAAGGAAGGCTATCACATTCGGGTGATGAATCTTGAAGAAGTGGAAGACATAGCCATTGAATGGGCCGCGCGCGAAGGCTGGAATCCGGGATTGAATGATGCCGAATGTTTTTACGCCGCCGATCCCGATTCGTTTCTGGTAGGCGAGCTGGACGGAAAAGTGATTGCCTGCATTTCGGCGGTGAATTATGAAAACGTATTTGGCTTTATCGGCTTTTACATTGTCCACCCCGACTATCGCGGTGGGGGCTATGGCTACGAGCTTGCGAAAGCAGCACTCGAAAGGCTACAGGGAATCAATATCGGTGTGGATGGCGTAATCGATCAGGTGGAAAACTACCGCAGGTATGGCTTTGAGCTTGCCTACCGCAATGTTCGCTACGAAGGTGTTTCGGAGTTATGCGCTCCACGCCCAAATGTGCAGGCTGTAGCCGAATCGGACATGTCGGCGCTTTTGGCCTTCGACCGGAAATTTTTTCCTGCCAAAAGAGAAGCCTTTTTAAGCAAATGGATTGCGCAAAGTGGTGGCACTGCACTGGTGTATAAAGAGAATGAAAAAATAATGGGCTATGGGGTTGTTAGGCCTTGCTTTCAGGGCTACAAAATTGGGCCGCTATTCGCTGAAAGGCCTGAAATTGCTCAAGAGATATTGAATGGATTAAGCGACAACCTTCCTTTGGGAAGCGCTTATTATCTCGACATTCCTGAGCCTAATGCAGAAGCCAATAAACTGGTGGAGCGCTACGGCATGAAAAAAGTATTTGAAACAGCAAGGATGTACAGCCGAGCTGCGCCTGCGTTGGGCGCAGCGTGGCGACGGCGCGCTGCTGCGCT
>CAZBBV010000305.1:0-2764 GCA_964490025.1 uncultured Cryomorphaceae bacterium
TGGCGAGAGAAGACTTTCCGCACCTTATCGTTGGTGAGGTTTACACCTTTCAGCATGTTGTCTTCCAGTATTTTGTTTCCTACGTACTTCAGCGCGTCGGCATTAAAGAAAAAGTCAAAGCTGATAACTTGGTCAATCAGAATGGTGTCACGATTTAAGTCGTGGTCGTAGTAGGAGTAGTTCATCACCTTCACTCCATTTAGGCCTTCGTCAATGGCCAGTATGCCTTCTCCTTGAACCTTACAATCGCGGTTGTTGAACCAAATGATGTTTTCATCTCTTGTTGGGTCATCAATCTTTTCACGACTGGAAATGATGTAACTGTTCTTGTCCTCATCATACACCAGCACACCACTCGAAGCAAACACTTCAACATCATTTGCTGAGCTAAGCCGCGACAAGAAACTGGAATGCAAACTAGTGGGCGTGGGGGTAAAGAAAAGCCCTGAATAAAGTTTTCTCGCTTTGCTTTCGTTTTCAAAGCGCGCCAAATCAATGACAATGTCTTTTGGATCAATGAAAGACGCAAAAGGAATAGGCTCAGTTTTCACACTTTCACAGGCATGCTGTATGTTGGTGTTTCCGTCGAAATAAAGGAATGGTTCCCAGGCGGAAAGTGAAATTTTTCCGTCGAAAGAAAAGAAAGGACTGAGGTAAAAGCTGTCGGCAGGAATGATCACCGCCTTAGCTACGGTATTAAACGCCGTATCTACCGAAACAGGGTTGAAGTATACCTTTTGCGCATTCTGGTCCTTGTCCATGTAGTCGTAGTAAGCCGAACCGTCGTATTTATTTCGCGAATAAATCTGGAATGAAGCTTCATACAACTCGTAGTAGCGCGAACTTGTATTGGCTATGGCACGTGCATTCTCTAAGCGATCCATACGAGCTTCGGCGCGAATGGATACATATTCACTATCGGGATAGAGCACCGCATCAGCCACGTAAATTTTAGACACTTCAAAACCTTCGAGTAGTGTGTCCGCCAAATGGTATTTCGCATAGCCCGCGTCGAAAATCAGGCTATCCTGCAACGGGTTGAGCGAAAGCATCTGAGATAGCGACTTTTCGCTTGTTCTGTCTAGGTCGATTGTTTTCTTGGGAATGTCCCATAGCGCGTGGTCCAAAAACACAGCGTATTGATTGATGGGCAACTCCACAAAGTCGGCCGGATTGTTCAAGTGAAATTCCCCTTGATTTTGGTTGTAGTCAATGTCCATTTTGGTATCAAGGAGTACAAAAGCATCACGCCCTTCGGCCATTGGGCGTAGGCGAAACTCCGCCTTGTCCGAATAAAAGCGGTTGTATTCAAATGAATAAAGCTCCGCAAGCGCAGTAGCGTTCAAGAAATCTGTTTTTCCCGAGCCTAAAAGTCCCATTGGCGTCACAGTAATATTTCCGCGTAGTTCGGTATTATTCGCAAAAATGTGGAAAGGATCAGTTGGCGAATTGGTGAGGCGCATCTTGTCTTCGTTCACACGCCAGTGCATGGTGTTTTGCGTGGAATAAACGGAAGGAAACTGAACGCCTCCGCTTACGCCGGCCAATGTGAAGTCGCTCACAGCTGCATTGGTGCTGTCCAAAAAGAAGGTAATGTCCGAACATTCGCTTTTACTGGTCAAATAATCAATGGTACCAATGCCTTTGATCCCTTCGTGCGATACGGATATGGTGGCAGTATACTTTCCTTTGCCCATATACAGCGGATAGCCCTCAGGAGGTGTTTGTGTGACAAAGCCCAGCGAGTAATCGGGTTGTACTTTCAAATTCTCTTCAAAATCGGGGAAAATACCACCGCTAAAAAAGCGACCATTAAAGCTAAGTGCCTCGGTTTTGAAATCGTCCAAACTGTCTATTTCGAATATTTCTACATTGAAATACACCTTGTCGCGTCGGTACACGCCATTCCAAATTTTTGGATTGTCCCAATACACATAGGAGTCGGAACCGGCTTTGAAAATGGGATATTCAGGCTTCCAATCCCGACTCGATTTGTTGTTTGGATGATCGATAAAAAGCTCGCCGCTAAAGTTTTCGAGTACATTTTTCACCATCACCAGCTCGCGAAGTCCATTTTCCATCACCTCGAAAGACGGCACATAAAACATCATGCTGTCAATGGTGGACATATTGATACGAAACTCGTCGTAGTCGAAGTAGTAATTACGACCAAAGAAGTCGAAGCGGCCTGCACGTATGCCACCATTAAACACGAAGTCGCGGTTTCCTTTCAAAACAATTTCCTGCCTCTCGGGATAGAGCACCACCTGCTGCGAATCGCTTAGTAGAATAGGCTGGATGCCAAACATGCGCATGTCGTAGTTCTCCAAACTAATCTCTGCGTTGTGTTTGCCGGGCGAAACGCTGTAGAACTGTATAATATCGTAGTCGATAAATCCTCCGTGGGCATTCACATAGTCGAACAGCTTTTGCTCCAGAAGTACCTTTCCTTTTTCTATATCATAATCCACAAAACCCAAAATGGTCATGTTCATCATCAACACCCGGCACTGGTGGTCGCCCATCATCAGGAAAGTGCAGATTTCTTCGATATAGAAATCGCGCTTGTCGTCGTAGTTGCTTTGGAACTTATATAAGGCATAGAGCGGATTTCGGTCGTCCATACCCTGAAGCTTTTGGTAGCGCTCGTCGCGAAAAAAGTTCTTGCTCTCCACAAACACGGGACTTATCTCCCCTCCTTGCAGGTTGCTGATGGTCATTTTTGGTTCCGTCATGTTCCAGGTCAGCAGGTCGAAATGCATCT
>CAZBBV010000306.1:0-2764 GCA_964490025.1 uncultured Cryomorphaceae bacterium
ATTTATCCTTCCTGAAACCCCACTACTTTCTATGCGTGCCGCTGTATTCACGGTGTCGCCCCAAATGTCGTATTGGAACTTTTTACTGCCCACCACACCTGCCACAATTGGGCCTATGTGGATGCCAATGCGCGCGCGCCAATATTCTTTGCCCTGCATTATTTTTTCTTGATAGCGCTTCTCGGTAATCCTTAAGATATCAAAGGCAGCGGCAACCATCTTTTCAAGGTGCTTGGCGTCAGGGTCCGGTATTCCGCCGGCGCACATGTAGGCGTCGCCTATGGTTTTTATTTTTTCCAATCCCGATTTTTCAATCACCTCATCAAACAGGGTAAAGCAACTATGCAGTTCATCCACCAGCGTTTCGTGGTTCATTTTACTGGATATGCTTGTAAAGTCCCCGAAATCGACAAACATGACAGACGCCTCATCATAACTGCGGGCCTTGATGGTGCCGGCTATTTTCAGCTCGTCAGCTATGGCTTGTGGAAGGATGTTTCGAAGCAATTTCTCGCTTTTCTCTTTTTCTATGTGAAGCTGCTTACGAAGTTGATGGCGCTCAATAGCGTACAAAATAGATCGAATGAACAGGGTGCGATCCAGTTTGCTCTTGGTCAAATAGTCCTGACCGCCCAAGTTCATAGTTTTCAGGGCCAGGACATCATCCACGGTGCTGGTCATGATTACTACGGGTAGCTTGGCAGAAAGTGTGGGAAGTTGTGCAATGGTGTGTGTAAAATCGGAATCAGGAAGGTTTAGGTCGAGCAAAAGAACGTCGTAATGACCGTTTTGTAAGGCTTTTATCCCATGGTTCAAGGTGCCGAACACGCTCAAATCAAAATTAGTATTAGACACACCTTGCAACAGATCAGCATAGACCATTGAAATGAACTCGTCGTCTTCGATCACCAATACTTTGATATGTCTTTGCTCAAGCATTAAGAGAGTTTTGAATGATTTCCTTCACGCGTTTAAAAGCCGATTTGTCTTTGATTACATATTCCAAGGCCTCTTTGCCAATGGTGTCCACAACCTCGCCATATTGGTTTTGAGAAGAATACATGATGACCAAAATATTCTTGTTGCGCTTCTTCATTTCCTGCAAAATCTGAAGTCCGTTAGCTGCATTCGGATCAATGCTGTTGAGGTTAAAATCGAGCACTACGAAATCGGGGTTGAGCTGCATGTTTTGCAATGCTTCTTCTCCTGTGCTGAAGACATTTATTGAACACCAATCCAAATCCGATAGATAGTCGGTCAACATCATAGACAACATCTCGTCGTCATCAACAATAAATATCTTCTTCGTAAAGGACATGCTTAGTTCAATTCTATTATTTGTAGTTCCAGCTCTTCTTTTGATTGAATACAGTGGCTGTGCACCACTTTGGTCATGGGCTCTACCAGTTCAATATTCTTATTCTCGCGCACCGAACTCTCTATATCGGCGGCCATGTTGGCGGCTTCCTTAATGCCCATGTAGTTGAGGTGCGGACGCATGGCATGGATCACGCCCACCAAGCCCTGCAGGTCGTTTGCTTCAATGGCCGTTTCCATTTTGCGAAGGTTTTCAGGAAGAAGTTTTAGGTACAGTCCAATGTATTTTTTCATGCGCTCCATATCGCCATTGGTAAAATCCTTTAAAAAGCTCATATCCGTTACTTGCCCGTCGCTAATATCGACCATGGTTTCTTTTGGTTTCTTTTGCTCTTCCACTTGTTTTTGGGCTTTGTTCTTTCCTGTGGGATTGTGATAAAGCTGAGCGAGCGCGCCAAGCAGCTCCTCTCTTGTGAAAGGCTTCGGCACAAAGGCGTTCATTCCCGAATCGAGGCATTTGTCAATGTCGGCTTTGTGTACACTCGCAGTGAGGGCCACAATGGGTATGGAGCTCTTTTTCCGGTCCGCGAGCTTGCGAATGGCGCGCGTGGCATCCAGTCCATCCATTTCAGGCATCTGGGCGTCCATGAGCACCACGTCATAGTCGTTCTTTTGTACCATCTTCAATGCAATCAAGCCATTCTCAGCTATCTCGATAAACACATTATCAATAAGGCTGGTAAGGGTGTCGTTTACCACGATCTGGTTATACTCATTGTCTTCGGCCACCAGAATGCGTATGCCACTTAGTCCCGAAACATCAATGACATTGTCGTGATGCAGTGCATTGAATTCCTCTTCCGAGCCAATTTCATAGGGGATTTGAACCGAAAACTCAGATCCATTTCCAAACTCGCTTTTCACTTCCACCTTTCCTCCCTGTAGTTCGATAAGGGTTTTGGAAATGGCTAGGCCCAATCCTGTTCCGCCGTATTTTCTAAAAGTGCTGGAATCGACCTGCTTAAAATTGCCAAAAAGCAGGTGCAGCTTGTCGTTGGGAATGCCAATGCCTGTATCTATTACTCTGAATTGAATAAAGTGACTGTTGTGCGGCTTGTCTACACTTATCGTGATCTTGCCTTTTTCGGTAAACTTTACCGCATTCGAGCAAAGGTTGGTAAGCACCTGGTTTAGTCTGGTCGGATCGCCTTTTACAATTTCGGGCAAGTCGGGGCTGATGTTTATCTCGAATTTTAGCCCTTTCTCTTCGGCTTTGAAGCGGCTGGTGTCGTTTACGTTTTGGATCACTTCACGAATCTTGAATGGAATTTTTTCTATCTCCATTTTTCCCGCTTCCAGCTTGCTCAGGTCGAGTATGTCGTTGATGATTACCAATAGGTTTTTGGACGACACATTGATTGCTTTTAAATACTTGATTTGCTTTTGG
>CAZBBV010000307.1:0-2762 GCA_964490025.1 uncultured Cryomorphaceae bacterium
TTATTGGCGGTTTTCTTTTTTCATTAAAACCAATGTTGCAAACAGATTCGAGCCCTTTTTGCATAACAAGCAATGGCTTTCCATTCGCTTTTCTTTCTCAAAATCTCCAAAACGCTTCTATTACAATTGGCTACTTTCTTTTGCCTTTCATCATTCCGGTTGCTTTCAAAAGCCTTCTTTATAGCGGAATATAGCGCCGGTTTCGATATTGAAATGAGTTAGTTTTGCAGCCAAACGCTTAAGAAGCAAAACTTAAAGAAAATGACCCTTTTACTCATATACTTATTCATTGCGCTCTTCACCTCGTTCTTGTGTTCCATTATGGAGGCCGTATTGTTATCTACCCCTCTATCCTACCTAAAGTCGAGAATTGAAAATGGCGACAGAAGCGCAGAATTGTTGCTCAGCCACAAGGCGGACATTGACAAACCACTTTCGGCCATACTTTCCTTAAACACCATAGCACATACTGTGGGGGCTGCGGGAGTTGGCGCACAAGCTACTATCGTTTTCGGAGAGGCATCATTTGGTATTGTATCCGCTATCCTCACCGTACTTATTTTGGTGCTTACTGAAATTATTCCTAAGACATTAGGAGCCAACTACAACAAAGACCTAATGAGCATTAGTGCAAAATCAATTAGCGTAATGATTTTCATTACCTATCCTATCGTTGTTGCATCATCTGTTCTTACCAAGTTATTGTCCAGAAACAAATCAGACTTTACCACAAGCCGGGAGGAGGTGTCGGCATTGGCCAGCATAGGCACGGAAGAAGGGATTTTTGCTGAAAATGAAAATAGAATAATTCAAAATTTAATAAAACTCAAATACATAAAAGTTTCGGCCATCATGACGCCGCGTGTGGTTGTAGTTACCGCAAATGAAGAAATGACCTTGCAGAAGTTTCTTGAAAACAAAGACTTCTTACACTTTTCCAGGATACCTGTATATCAAACCAATAAGGATAATATTACCGGATATGTGTTCAGAGCTATGGTGTTTGAAAAATTAGCGGAAGACCAATTTGATCTTAAGCTTAAGGATATAAAAAGGGATATACTAACTTTTAGAAGAGGGACCACTCTATTCAAGGCTTGGGACGAAATGCTGGCAAAAAGAGAGCACATTTCATTGGTGATGGATGAATATGGGGGAATGGATGGAATCACCACTTTGGAGGATATTATTGAATCGTTGCTTGGCTTTGAAATTATTGACGAGAAAGACAAAGTGGACGATATGCAGCAATATGCGATTGAAAGATGGAAAGAGAAACAAAAGAAATATGATCTATTGAAGGATTCAATCACATTGAAAAATGATAATCTGGAATAGCTTGAAAATTGATTTTTACATTATCGAACCGGCACCCTAAAAGCGCATTCGTAAACCCTTGCATTGTTTACTATTCTTCCCGCTCGTTGGTACTTTGGCGTTTGCACATTCCTACAGCGGGCTTTCCTCTCCGTTTGATATTAAAAGCCTGTCATAGAGCACAAAATGGTAGCTTTATCGCTTCCGGAAAATTAGGCTAAGCGGCCTTCAACAGCAGCTATTTCGTAGAAACCTAAAAGGCAAACAATGACCTTCTCAAAGCAGACCTTCCATTCAATCTTCGCTGTCAGCATCCTTGCCCTATCCATAGCTTGCGGGCAGCAAAGTAAAACTGCAGAAAGCAGCGCCCAGAATGCGCCGGGAAAAGGTGAAATGGTAACAGAAATAGATAAAAGCATCTGGGTGGTTTTTCAAGACAAGCAGGACCACTACTGGTATGGCAGCAATGGCAGTGGTGTATTCCGCTACGACGGGAAAAACCTAAGGCAGTACTCCATGAAAGACGGCTTGCCCAGCAACCAGATCAGGGATATTCAGGAAGATAATAATGGCAATATGTACTTCGACAGCCCGAATGGAGTAGCCAAATTTGATGGAGAAAAATTTACCGTACTGCAGCCTATCCGCTCAACGAAAAACGAATGGAAAATGGGAGCTGACGATCTTTGGTTTAGCGGAAATGGCGGCACCCCGGGGGCCTATCGCTACCACAACGATAGCTTGTATCATGTAGAATTTGCCCACTTCTTCCCCAGCGCCACTTCGCAGGCGTATTTCACCTATAGCATCAGTAAAGATGCTGAAGGGAAGTTGTGGTTTGGTACGCTATCAGCCGGTGTAGCCTGTTTCGACGGGCACACCATGCACTGGATTACAGAAAAAGAACTGTCGGTGCTGGATGACGGTAGGGTGCCCGCTGTGCGCGTTATTATTGAAGACAAAAACGGAGACTTTTGGCTGAGCAACACCCTGCACAGATACCGCATGCACCCGAAGGATTCCGCCACGCAACAAACCCTTGTGTACGACAAGCTTCCCGGCATTCAGAGTGCCGAAATAGTTCTTCCGTATTTCAATTCGGCAGTGATAGGCCGTGATAACAAAGACCTTTGGATGAGCTCTTACAACGAGGGCGTGTGGAAATATGATGGCGAAAACCTGACCATATTCCGGCCAAAGGATGGGGACACCCATGTGCTGATCGTGTCGATTTACAAAGACAACCATGGCGCACTATGGCTGGGCACAGACAATGCCGGGGTGTATCGCTTCCATGGTGGTTCTTTCGAAAAATTTGAGCCTTAATTCACAGCGCTACAGCAAGCGATTGGTTAAGCCCTAGTTTGGCCGCAGCCAAGTGCCCAGCTGCAATAAATGGCTTTACTTTTCATTTGGTGCAATGGGCAATCCATAGAGTACAAAGC
>CAZBBV010000308.1:0-2741 GCA_964490025.1 uncultured Cryomorphaceae bacterium
AGCATGTTGCTCTCGGCGTCTTTCGGCATATGGTTCAGGCTGCTGCTTTCGGCATGGATAAATATTTTCTTTTGGTCCACTTCCAGATGGTGCGCCAGCAGACGAAAAAGCTTCCGTGCCGCCCTCAACTTCGCGATCTCTTCCAGATAGTTCGCGCCCACAGCCAAATTCCATTGGGCTTGCGAAAGGGCTTTTCCACCAAAATGCACAAAGTACTCGTGGGTGCTAGCCAATAGGATGGCCAACTGCATGGCCGAAGAAGCTCCGGCGTAGGCGTAAGTAGCGCCATTTACCGGAAAAATGCGCCATGCTTCCGGCGCTTTTCCAGTCATTTTTTCCAAGCGCTGAAAATCTGCATCACGGCTTTCGAACCATGTCCCGCTGCGTGCTCGGTTTTCAATCGGGTCCATGTTCAGGCAGATATCTGCATCTGATGCACCTGCTATTTGTATCAATTTCTCCGCCCATTCATCTGCTTTTCCCTCCAAAACAAAATGGCTGTGGATGAAATTCATTCCAATGCCATTCAACAAACTTTCTGCGTCATTATTGGAATAGATGTAAAAGAGTAGGGCATTGGCGCCGCCACTCAAGGCTTCGAGGGCTTTTTTGTTGGCTTCTTTTTCTTCTGTCACTTCTATTTCATCCGCAATGCACCAGTCGCCGGCCACATTCGGAAGTCGGGAAAGGGTTCCGGCACCTGCCGGACGTTCGGTGGCATAAGGCTCCAGCACCAGGCCGTCGGTAGTATTAATGCGCAGGCTTTCGGCGGGGTTGCCTTTCAGTTCCTTTTCAACCCGTGCTTTCCATTGCTGAAAATCGGCGGCGGGAAATTCATGAAAAAGGTCTTCGCTCATGCCTATCCTTTGCTGGTAAAGTGGTCGTCCTTGTGCTTAAAAAGGATGTTGAAAGTGGTCATGCTGCCGTAGCAGCGCGTGATGTATTGCTGCAGGTTCACCTTGTCTTCGTCGCTCAGCCGTTCGTGGCTGTTGATGTTTTGCTCCAACACCCGCAGGCGGTCGCGCATCATCACTATTTTGTGGAAAAATGCATCAATAGGCACTTCTTTTTCTTGCAATTCCCGATTGGCCGGACGAAGAATCATGGTGCCGTCTATCCAGCGTTCGCCCAGTTCCACCACCTCGTTCAACATGGCATATTTGTCTAGGGTTTCGGCCAGCACACGTTGAAATTCGTTGAGGTCGAAACCGCTTTCCTGAGCAGCTGCGACGCCTGCCCCTTCCACTTTTTCCAAGATTTCGAGATCGGGACTGTTTTTACTGATGTTCATTTTGCCGCCACGCTCGAAAAATATTTCATAGCTGGCCATGGTAGCTGAGGCAATTACCCCTTCGCCATATCGGTCGTGCATCACACGACTTCCAATTCCTGCACTTTCCATTTCGCTTATTTCTCTTCTTTGATAATGAATAAATCTTCTTTCTCCTTTTTCATTTTGTACTGCTCGCGGGCATACTTTTCCTTGGCCTCCGGGTTGTGCTCAAATTCGTAGAGCAAGGTGCTGTCCTTTTTCATTTCCTCCTCATAGTAGCGGTGCGATTCTTCCAGCGTTTCAATCTCCTTGTTCAGCTTGCGCAAAAAGAGCCATGAGTTCGAATCCAAAAACAGCATCCACACCCCAAAGCCTAAGGTGATCCATAGGTATTTGCTTTTCAGAATGCGCTTGGGCTCTATCTTTCTCATGTGTTCAAAAGTAAAAAAAGCGGTGGCCATGCCAACCGCTTTTTGTGGAGTTCAATCTTGTACGCGATTTTACTTGTCCGCACCCAAGAAAGGGTATTTGTAATCCTTCGGTGGAACAAAATTTTCCTTGATCGTTCGTGCCGATACCCAACGCAGCAGGTTGAGGGCGCTTCCCGCTTTGTCGTTGGTGCCGCTGCCACGTGCGCCGCCAAAAGGTTGCTGGCCTACCACAGCTCCTGTAGGCTTGTCGTTGATGTAGAAGTTTCCGGCGCAATTTTCAAGAGCACGGGTAGCCTCTTCGGCGGCATAGCGGTCGCGGCTGAATATGGCCCCGGTCAAGGCATAAGGTGAGGTTTCGTCCACCAACTTCAGGGTTTCGCTCCACTGTGCATCTTCGTACACAAAGATGGTGAGCACGGGTCCAAACAGCTCCTCTTGCATGGTCACATAGCGCGGATTGGTGGTGTGTATCACCGTTGGCTGAATGAAGTAGCCCACCGACTTGTCGTAGTTTCCTCCGGCAATGATTTCCGCTTCGGGCGATTTTTTAGCGCCATCAATGTAGGACGCCAGCTTGTCGAAGGCGCCTTCGTGAATCACTGCGTTGATGAAGTTGGTAAAATCCTCCGGACTACCCATCTTCATTTCTGCCAATTGGGCCTGCAAAATGCTTTTCACCTCCGGCCACATGCTACTAGGTATATAGGCGCGTGAGGCGGCAGAGCATTTCTGTCCTTGGTATTCGAAAGCGCCGCGGCTAAGTGCTGTAGCCACTTCGGCGGCGTTGGCAGAGGGATGCGCCAACACAAAGTCTTTGCCTCCGGTTTCGCCTACAATGCGGGGATATGATTTATACAAAGGAATGTTTTCGCCAATGCGTTTCCACAAATGCTTGAATACATTCGTGCTTCCGGTGAAGTGAATGCCGGCAAAATCGGGATGCGTGATTAGCGTTTCGGTGATTTCCACCGGATCGCCATAAATGACATTGATTACGCCATCCGGCACTCCCGCTTCGCGAAACAGATCAATGATGA